>CAZDXF010000008.1:0-6861 GCA_964509605.1 uncultured Candidatus Saccharibacteria bacterium | reverse complement strand
AAAAATATGAACTGCTTCATATTTTTCGATACATGTCCCAGACGGAGACATGTTTCGATAACAATCGAAACAGTCGAGTCGGGGTCGCGGAACCCCGCCTCTGACGAGGGGTGGGGTATCTGTGACGACGCTTTATAAAATGTGAACTGCTTCATATTTTAAACTAAAAAACGCCCGGGGGCGTTTTTAGTTTCGGCTCTTTTTAATTAATTTAGATATTCTGGATTTCTTTCTAGAGGCGTTGTTTTTCTTTATAATCCCTGTCTTTGTCGCTTTATCCAAAGCTTTTTGAACTTGAGGGAGGAGCGCTTCCGCTTCGTCATACTTTTTATCCTGAATCAGCTTCCTGACTTTTTTGATAACGGAAAGAACCTCTTTTTTTCTGGAAAGGTTTTGAACTCTTTTTCTGTTAGAGCTTCTCAGAGCTTTTTTGGCTGAACTTGTTATTGGCATGACGGCCATGCTACCTTAAACCTAAATTTTTCGCAAGAGAAGGCTCGTTTTATAACAAAGTTTTTTAAGATATTATTAAGCAATGATTTATTGTCTTGAAGGTGAAATTTTAAAGAAAACAGATGGCTTTATTGTTTTGAAGTCCGGTGGAATTGGCTACAAGGTTTTTGTGCCCAATCTTTTGTGGGAGGAGATAAGCGAAGGAGACAAGTCTTTTTTGTGGACGCATCATGCGGTTAGAGAAAATTCTCAAGACCTCTACGGCTTTTCTTCTTTTGAAAATTTGGAATTTTTTGAGCTTCTAATTACAGTTTCAGGAATTGGGCCGAAGACAGCTCTAAATATCTTAAACATAGTTTCAGTAGAAACTTTGAGGCAAGCTGTGCGCACAGAAAATGTCGCCCATCTTGTAAAAGTTTCCGGTATAGGCAGAAAAACCGCCGAAAAAATAATGTTAGAGCTTAAAGACAAGCTCGGAAAAGAGGAGGCGGGCGAAGGATCTTTGAGAGATGAAAGTGATGCTATAGAAGCGCTAACTTCTCTAGGGTATTCTCAAAGAGAAGCAAGAGAGGCCTTAAAAAATATTTCAAAAGATATAGAAGGCACCAGCGAAAAAGTAAAACACGCATTAAAGTTTTTAAGCAAATGACAGGCTTTCTAAAAAAAATAATACCAAGCTTTATTTTTAAAGCTCTGCAATCTCCGTATCACTACACCCTTTCCCTTTTGGGCGCAATAATCTATAGATTTCCCTCGAGAAAAATAAAGGTTGTCGGCATTACTGGAACAAAGGGCAAAACGACGACAACAGAATTGGTCAATGCAATTTTGGAAGAAGCCGGATACAAAACTGCTCTAGCGGGAACTTTGAGATTTAAAATAGGCGACAAGGAAGAAAGGAATATGCACAAAATGACTATGCCGGGAAGATTTTTTACACAAAACTTTTTAAGACGAGCTGTAAATTATGGTTGCGATTGGGTTGTCTTGGAGATGACTTCCGAAGGTGCAAAGCAGTGGCGACACAAGTGGATTGATTTGGATGCTTTAATTTTCACAAACCTATCCCCAGAGCATATAGAGTCTCACGGGTCTTTTGAAAAATACCTTCAGGCAAAGCTTTCAATCGGTCGGGCTTTGGAGAATTCTTCAAAGAAAAATAGGGTGATTGTTGCTAACAAAGATGATATTTATGGAAAAGATTTTCTTTCTCTTTCTGTTCCAAACAGATTTCCTTTTTCACTCTCTCAAGCTGAGCCTTACAAGGCAGACGATTCCGAAACATCGCTTTCGTTTGAGGGAGAAGAAATCAAATCGCATCTAAAGGGCGTTTTCAATATTTACAATATTTTAGGAGCAAGTACATTTGCTTCAGCCGTTGGTATTTCGCCAAAAGTTATAAAATCGGCTTTGGAAAAAATTTCCCAAGTTCGTGGCAGAGTGGAGTTTGTGAGTTTGCCAAAAGAAAATCCAAAATCACAAAATCAAAACTTTGATGTCGTTGTGGACTATGCTCATACCACAGATTCACTGGAGAAGCTTTACCAAGCTTTTTCTGAAAGAACAAAAATTTGTGTTTTGGGAAATACTGGCGGAGGAAGAGACAAATGGAAGCGTCCAGAAATGGCTGGTATTGCAGACAAATATTGCGATGAGATTATTCTGACAAATGAAGATCCATATGATGAAGATCCGCTGGCAATTGTTGAGGAGATGAAAAAGGGGGTGGAGAACAAGCCACTTGAAATTGAAATGGACAGAAGAATGGCTATAAATAAAGCTCTCGTTAAAGCCAAGAATATCAAAAGTTCTTCAAGACCGGTGGTTTTGATAACTGGAAAGGGAACAGATCCTTTTATAATGGGCCCCAATGGAAGTAAGGAGTCTTGGGATGATGCTCAGGCTGTGAGGGAGGAATTGGAAAAGATCTTGGATTAGAATTTGTTTTTTTTCTTCTTTATTCGTCATTCATCATTCTTCATTTCTTATTCTTTTTTCTAATATGCCAGAACTTCCAGAGGTACAAACTACGGTAGACGATGTGCGCAGACTTAAAGGGCTGCGCATTGTTGATGTTTGGACAGACTACTTTTCAAGTTTGTATGAAAATCATAAGCAAATAAAAAATAAAAAATTTTTTAATCACTTTAAAAAAAGAGTTGTAGGAAGAAAAATAGTTGGTGCAAAAAGAAGGGCGAAAAATGTTCTAATAGAATTAGACAGTGGAGACACTGTTCTTGTTCATATGAAAATGACGGGGCACTTGCTTTACGGAAAATACGAAAAGAAAAAAGAAAACAAAAAAACTTTTTGGAGAGCATTGGGTAAAGGTCCGTTGAGAGACGATTCTTTTAATCAGTTTATACACCTAGTTTTTTCTCTTTCAAATGGCAAACACCTGGTTCTCTCTGATGTTAGAAAGTTTGCCAAAGTAACAATATTTTCAAAGATGGAGCTAGAAGAAGAGTTTAAAAAATTCGGCCCCGAACCGCTAGACAAAAACTTTACACCCAAGATTCTTGAGAGAATGTTGAAATTAAAACCAAATGGGAAAATAAAACAAGTTCTTATGGATCAGAGTGTTGTTTCAGGGATAGGAAATATTTATTCAGATGAAATTCTTTGGGCGTCAGGCATAAATCCACTGAGAAAAGCTCTCAGTTTGAGCAAAAGCGAGATTGGAAAAATTTATAAAAATACCAGGATTATATTAAAAAAGGGGATAAATTTTGGCGGAGATTCACTCTCTGACTATCGCCAATTGGACGGCAAAAGAGGTCGTTTTCAGCATGAACACAGAGCTTATCGGGAGACGGGCAAAACTTGCTCTAAAAAGGGTTGTGGTGGGAAAATAATGAGGATGATGATAGGTGGGAGGAGTACCCACTTTTGTAATAAGCATCAAAAATAAATGACATATTTTATTTTTCTTTTGGGAATAGTTGTTTTGGGGGACATAATGCTCATTCCTCTCATCTACTTTGCTGTTTCAAATTCTCTTTCACTGCCCGCTGTTCTTTTGGTAGGGTTTCTCGGCGCCACCATTTCTGATGTTGTTTGGTATTGGCTTGGCAAATCTTTGAGGCAGGAGTCAGTAAATCGCTTTTTTCGTATAGATAAAATAAAAGAAAAAAATCCAGCAATATTTACCTCTTTCAGAGAAAGGGCGGATAAGATTTTGTTTATCTCCAAGTTTTTGTATGGAATCAGGGTGCCCGTCAGAGTTCTTTATGGAATGGAATCACTTTCTTTTAAAAAGTTCTTAAAAATAAATATATTTTGCTCGATAATTTGGCTTCTTTTGGTCTCTGGATTGGCGCACACCTTAAATGTTTCTGCAGAAGAGCTCAAGATTTTTGTTACTAGAGGAGAAATCACATTGCTCATCTTATTTTTCCTCATAATACTTCTAGAGGTTTGGGCAAAAAAATTTGTTTCAAAACTTCTTAGCTCTAAGGATTGATTATCCTAAACAAAGCTACCGCTGTCGCAACAGATACATTAAGAGATTCTTTTTTCCCAAACATTGGTATTTCTGCCACGATATCACACTTTTTCAGTATTTTTTTATCGAGACCCCGCACTTCATTTCCCAACAAAAAGACGGTTTTTTTCTTAATTTTCACTTTTCTATAATCAATAGATTTTTTATCTTGCTCTATTGCCACAAAGTGAAACTCGTCTTTTTTGAGCTGATTGAAACATTTAGAAAAATTTGTTTTTTCCCAGCTTATATTTTTTTCTGAACCCAAGGCGGTTTTCTCTATTTCTTTTACACTTCTGCCAAATTTGTCCATGGGCGCTGGCGTGTATCCTGTCAAAAATATTTTGTTTACTCTCAAAGCGTCAGCCGTTCTAAATATAGAGCCAACATTATGAGCGCTTCTTATGTTGTGAAGGATTAAAAAAACACTTTTTTCGCTTTCGTGATTTTTTCTTTTTTCCATAATTTCAGTTATTATATGCTTATGTTAAATGTTTTTCCTGAACTTCTGACTTTCGGCATGTTGGCACCCCTTATACTGAGGGTGACAATTGGATTTGTGATTCTCAATCTTGGCTATTTAAAACTAACAAAAGAAAGGGTAAGATGGGAAGCTTCATTTGAATCTTTAAATCTAAAACCCAAAGAGCTTATAGTAAAAATACTGGCTTTTATAGAAATTGCTGGAGGTCTCGCTCTTATTGCAGGATTTTACACTCAAGTCGCGGCTCTTGTTTTTGTCACTATAACTTTCTTTGAACTCTACATAGAGCAAAAAGAAGAAGCCCTTTTGGTGAGAGACATAACTTTTTATCTTCTAATGTTTGCAATAGCCCTCTCCCTCCTTTTTTCCGGCGCAGGATTTTTTGCTTTCGATTTGCCTTTGTAGAAATTTCTGGTGCTTTCAGTAGGAATCGAACCTACATTTTAACTTCCGTCCCAAATAATTTGTTTAATAATTGTCCCCCCGTTAGGAATCGAACCTAAATTTTGAGTTCCGCAAACTCATGTCCTATCCATTGAACGACGGGGAGGTCAAAACAAATTATAAAGTACAAGCAAAGTTTGTCCTACTGTGCCCGTTCGAATTTTAATAAATTCGTTCGGGTCCATTAAACTACGGGAGCTTATAGAGTGTCTTAAAAGTTAGCAGTACCGACTTTTAAAGTCAAAATCCAAGATATTCAAAAAAACGGTGAAAGATTGATTCGCTGTGAAAGACTTCTGGCAAGTGCCGAGACAAATATCTTTTCACTTTTTCCGGCGGAACTTCTTCTATCGTGATAACAATAAACGGCATCAAAAGCTTTTGAGATTTCACAAGTATTTTTGCTGGTTCTGTATGGTCTTCAACCCAGAAAGACTCAAGCGTGTAGAATGGGTAAAAGTAATTGTCCACCAAAAGACCTTTTTCATTTATTACCACATCTATTTTCTTTGGCGGTCTTGCGGAGTAGATTAGGAGAGAAAATCCTCCCAAAAGAATTACTATTGCAAACAAAATATTGTTAAAAATTATTGAGGTTACAGCTATGGCGACTGTCAAAATTCCAACAGCCCAAAACCAGTCAGAGCTTTTGTTGCTGTGATCGTATTCGTGAGTTTCCCAATGGAGTGGCGAGGGCTTTTTCATCCGCGTGCTTAAAACTTACATCTTTATTCTACTATAAATAAAACAAACTGTGTTGGGCGCTCGACTTAATGTGTGGAAGCTAAAAGAAGCTTGAAATTGAATCTACAAGCTCTTGAATTGAAATTTCTGAAATAAAAAATACTAGCAGGAAAATAAGAGTACAGAGTCCGGCTGAAAACAAGCACCATGTACACCAACTTCTTATGACTACCGCTTGGAGGAGTGTTAGGTATATTGAAAACACAAAAGCAGTCACTGTTATTCCCATTATTATATACGAAGCATAGACAGGGAGGGTTTGGGGCGAAAAGGAGTATAAAAGATAAAATACGGCTATTAAGCCGTAATAAAGCATTCCTATAATTTCTAGAGGAATTCCAAAAAGCTTTGAGAATTTACTGTGTATAACATTTTCACATTTTCCATTAAGAGGGCAAACGAGGGGGGCTGATTGTCTCTTGCTGTGCCAGATGTGTCTGGACAAAAGGAATCCTGTCGTTCCAAGAAGCATTACCAAAATTTTTGAAAATATTATTGCGGTTGTCATTTCTCTACTATATCAAAACTCTTAGTGCGGAAACAATTATTATCATGCCTATGAAATGGAAAAAGAAAGCGAATCCAAATAGTGTCGCAGGTTTAACCTTTGAAAACGCAAGGAGCGCTATTCCAATCTCATCTGGCAGGGGGGAGACGATAAGAAGCATTCCTAGCACAGGGTTGAGCCATCTCAAAAACTCAAGTCTAAAAATTGAGAGAACATTTTTTCTTAAAGATTCCGAGATTAGGTCGTCTATATCTTTCTTAACTCTTTTTTGTACAAATGTGAAAATTATCAAATCTGCGACCGCTGCTCCCAGAGCTCCAAAAAAAGCCACTTCAAGAACAGGTCTTGATATTGCGATTTCCGATATGGCTACGGCAGCTGGGGCCACTGTTATTACAGAAGAAAAGAAAAATCCGGCAATAAGACTCGCTATTGCTGGCGCTTTGTGAAGCGTTGAAAAGATTTCTTTTGCAAGACCGCTTTTAACCAAAAAAACTGTGAGCACAATGCTTACAAAAAGTATAAGCAAATCCTGTATTATGTGATTTTTTAAATGCGAGTGCATTGTTAGTTTCAGTGCGGAGGAGGTGAGATCGCGAGTACGCTTTCGGTCACGAGTATTTTCTACTTAAAATCTCGCGACCCCGGCTCGGCACCTACGTGCCTGCGCCTTTCGAATCTCACCTTATCGCGCATTGATGAATCACTCGAATGTCGTTTAGACATTCTCGTGAATCATTGCGG
>CAZDXF010000007.1:0-12134 GCA_964509605.1 uncultured Candidatus Saccharibacteria bacterium | reverse complement strand
ACTTGCATGCCTTATCCACGCCGCCAGCGTTCATCCTGAGCTAGGATCAAACTCTCAATAAAAAGTTTGAAACCCCGGTTTAAGCCGGGGGTTATTGGAACGGAACAAAACAGAAAACAGTATTTTGTTTTTGTTTTTTCCTTTTCGATCTGAGTTTTAAAAACCCCATCGAATTAAACCTCGACCTAGCTCGTTTCTTCGTGAAGAATATTTGCTGTTGCTTCACGAACGAATCACTAATAAAAGAATTTTCTTGAGACTTGCTTCTCTTTTTAAAAAAGAGATTTCTCAAGTTTTGCCCTGTCCAACAATCGTATTAGACAGGGCTTCGTAACAAATTTTCAAAGTTCTCGCCTAAAAAGGCGTGGGTACCAGTATATTCATAAGAAAACAAAAGTCAAGCAAAGACTTGACCTTAGCGTTTTAAAATATATCCTTAACACAGAACCTCGGCACAAGTGATAGGAACCTGCTGGCAAGCTTTCCTTCTTCGGTTTGCCACAAACTCCGTTCTTCTCCGAAAGGTCATGCGCGGATAGTCCTCCTCAACTGAAATCTCCTTCGGTGAGGGCGCAAAGGGTGGAAGGCCACGGCCACCCTGGAAGAACACAAACGTTCGGGTGGTTCCGGATACACCTCTGTGTCGAGACCCAAAAACAGACCAGCTCTTCGGGGCTGGTTTTTTGTAAATAAAAAATACCTAAACTATTTATTTCCCTTCTTCAACTTCTCCAAAGTAACCAAAAGTGGAGAGCCGACAAAAATTGAAGAATATGTTCCGACAACAACGCCCGCAATCAAAAGAAAAGTGAAGCTCCTTACAGACTCACTACCAAGAACAAACAGAGCAACTAAAACCAAAATTAAAGTGAGAGATGTGTTTATGGACCTGCCCATTGTCTGCATAAGACTTTTGCCAACTGTCTCTTCAAAGGGCTCTCTTGCATTTGATTCTTGATTGTTTTTCAAATTTTCCCTAACGCGGTCAAAAACAACAATTGAATCGTGAACTGAATATCCCAAAATCGCTAGCAGTGCCGTGACAAAAAGCAAATCTATTTCGGCCAAGAAAAACCTTCCAAAGATTATGTAGGCGCCTGTCGGAATTATTACATCGTGCGCCAACGCAATGATTGTAGATAGGCCATATTTCCAAGAAGAAACTGGTTCTGATACTTTTCTGAAAGCGAAAGTTATGAATAAAACTATACCCAGAAAAACTGTGCCTACAGCCCATATAGATTTTCTTTTCAAGCTCTCCCCCACAACCGGACCTATGGTATTAAATCTCTCTTCTGACAATTCTTTCTGACCAGAAAAAGAGAGGGCGGAAAGTATTCCAGCTTTTTCTTCCTCGCTTATTTCTGTTGTTCTCAACACAAAGTTGTCTTCTCCAGAAGGGCGGAGTGAATAGTTGCCCAAAGAAAGATCGCTAAGACTTTGGTGAGCTTCAGAAAGAGAAGGTCTGCCGTTTTGATAAGAAACCTCCAATATAGAACCCCCTACGAAATCAACTCCAAAAGAAGGTTTGAAATAAAACCAGCAAAAAGTGGAAGCGAGTATGAGAGCTACTGATATTCCAAAAAATATTTTTCTATTTCTTACTATAAACATAATATTGGTCGTGATTATTTATTGATCAGAATGCAAACCGTTTGAAAATAAAAATTTTGATAATTTGCCTGTAGAATCTGGAGCAATGGCAAATAAGAAAGTTCTTGAAACTGTGATAGCTGTAAACATTGAAACTGCAACACCAACACCTAAAGTCAGCGCGAACCCTTTTACAGCAGAGGTGCCCAACCAAAACAAAACTATCGCAGTAATTATGCTTGATATATTGGAATCTCGGATGGAAAGCCAGGCCCTTTTAAAACCTTCTCCCATAGCTTCTGAAAGTTTTTTTCCATTCTTGAGCTCCTCTCTCATCCTTTCAAAAATCAAAATATTGGCATCGACCGCCATACCAATAGAGAGAATGAAGCCCGCGATACCAGCAGCGGTAATTGTGACTGGAATAATTTTGAATATTGATAAAGAAATTAAGGTATAGAGCACAAGGGCAAAAACGGCAACAACCCCTGGCAATCTGTACCAAACAATCATAAATATTGAGACTAAAATAAGCCCCCAGATTCCGGCTCGCACTCCGGCATTAAGCGCCACTTCGCCCAGTGTTGCTCCGACGCTTTGAGTACTTGCAAGCTCAATCGGCACGGGAAGAGCTCCGTAATTTAAATTTTTTACAAGCTCCCGAGCTTCCACCGCAGTAAAGGTGCCTGTAATTTGGGCTGTGCCATCTTTAATTTCGTCTTGGATTACAGGAGCAGTTATAGGTACGCCGTCAAGAAAAACCGCCAAAACCTTGCCTATATTTTCGCGAGTGATTTCTGTAAAGAGCTCTCTGCCCTCTTCGTTAAATTCCAAAACAATATAAGGTGCTCCTGTTGTTGGATTGAAAGCCACTTGAGATCTTTTCAAAAGTCTTCCTGTAAGTCCGGTTGAAGAAAAAACTTCCTCTGGAGTCAAAGCGGAAAGCGCTTCTTCGCCAAGATCTCTAAACTCAGGAACTTCTAATCTAAACTCAAGTAAAGGCGTTGCGCCGAGAGCGTTTTTGGCCTCTTCAACATCTTTATATCCAGGCAATTCAACAATGAGTCTGTCTTCTCTGTTACCGGAAATTAAACCCGCTCTTTCTATTTGAACTAATGGCTCTGAAACGCCGAATACATTCACCCTTCTTTCAATAACATCTCGGAGGGCTTCAAGTGAGCTATCTATATCTCTCGGATCAATAGTTGAAATATCTGCCCTGTAAACGAGCTCTGTCCCACCAACCAAATCTAGACCATAGTTAAAAGGTTTTTTGTCTGAAGACACAAAAAAATATAGGCCTATTCCGGCCAACAAAATAATCAACGCTCCTATCCGATACTTAAGCATCCCGTTAGAAGCAAGAAACGAATAAGTCGTTTCTGCTTGCAAAGCCTTTATTGTTAATATTTTTTCGACTATTTCTCATTCTATTTAACCTATTGTTACCATTGTGTTCACCGCGACTTCTAACGGGACAAGTCCCGTCTATATTATAGAAACAAAAGAGAAGAATCAAGAAAATAAAAACCCCTAAAAACTAACTACTATAAACTAGCCACTGTCCTAAATTCCTTCCCTAGATCCCGTACAAACTAACGTCCCGCCAGCGGGACTACTTCGTACGGGATAAGTGGTCCTTAAACACCTTCACGCGATAAAATAACCTTAATCGTACGCAAGGCAATTTTCAAATCAATCGCTAAAGAGCGGTTTTTTATGTAATAAAGGTCGTAAGAAAGTTTCTTTTTTGTTTCTTCGGTGTTTGCTTTGTGATGAGGGTGCTCTTGATGGTAAAGCTGTGCCCAGCCAGAAAGTCCCGGTTTTATCAGGTGCCTAATATTGTAATAAGGAATCTCTTTTTCATACTGCTTAACAAGCGCAGGAATTTCTGGGCGAGGCCCGATTAAGGAAAGATCTCCTTTTATAACATTCCAAATTTGTGGAAGCTCATCTATTCTGGTCTTTCTCAAAAACTTTCCAACTTTTGTGATTTGAGGATTTTTTGCAATACCATCTTTGGAATCGTGCGCTGACATACTTCTAAATTTCACGACCTTAAATACTTTATTATTCTGCCCCACTCGCTCTTGAGTAAAAAATATAGGCCCTCTGTCTTCAATTTTTATGGCAAAAAATACAAACGGATAAAAAACTAGAGAAATTATTCCCAAAATTAGAGATAGCGCCATATCCATTCCCCTTTTCAAAACATCGTACCCTTTTTGCACTGTGCCAGAAATATTTTCCAAAAACCAACTGTATTTAACCAAAGAAAGAGGTATCCTATCAAAAATATCCTCATAGACTTTGTGCATATCTATAAAACGAACTTTTGAAAAAATGAGATTGTAAAGGTTTGGCAATAGCGGTTCAGCTCTTTCATTCTTAAAATCGGCAGCAATCACAGAAACATTTTCTGAATAAACCCTTTTCAAAATTTCTTCTTGAAAATCCAATCCGTCCAGTTTGTCCAAATTTACAGAAGAGATAAAAGACAGATTGTATCTAGAATTATTATTGACTTCCTTTTCGAGCTCTACCATTTCTTCTCCGGTTCCAATGAGAACTGCATTTTGTCTCTCCTTCATTTCAAATGAAGGCAAAACATACATCCTCCAAAGAAAAACTAGGGCGAAAGACACAATGAGATGGATAAAAAGATTGGTCTTTGGTGTGATGCCGAAATAAGGAATAAGATAAAAGAAAAGGCCAGCTATCAAACTGTTTGCAATCTGAGCATTTAAAATAACTCCGACGATTTTGCTCTTCAAAATAAGAGTGTGCTTTTCATATAGCCCGGCAATAAAAAACACCGCCACCCAAACTATAAATATGATTGAAAACGGCAATAGGTGGCTTGCCAAAGTAGCTTCGTCTGGAAACTCCCAATATCTCAAAACGAGCATTAGCCATAGCGCTATGTAAAAAGCGATTAAATCGCCTATTAGAAGCAGAAATGGCTCTTTTTTATTGGAAAAAGTCATATTTGAGCCATAACTATACTATATAAAAGCAAATCTGGCAACCTCATAAAAAGGTTGCTTCTTCTTTGTTCTCAAGGAAAAAACATATAGAATTATGGCTGTATGAAGGAAATTTTTGTAAAAACTGACGGAAAAATAATCGCTCTTTTAAGAGCCGTGAGCGAACCTCTAGCAAGAATCGCCATTTTTGTAGTTTTTTTCTGGTTTGGTTTTTTAAAGCTCTTTGACCTGAGTCCGGCAAACCCACTAGTCTCTGACCTTCTTGAAAAGACGATGTCGTTTGTAACATTCGAGCAATTCATAATATTTTTTGGTTTGTTTGAAATGCTCATTGGAATACTTTTTCTAATTCCAAAAATGGAAAGAATTTCAATCGCCCTGCTTTTTGTCCATATGTTTACCACCGCCCTTCCCCTTTTTATGATACCTGCAATAGCTTGGCAAAGTGCATTTGTTCCGACACTTGAAGGTCAATACATAATTAAAAATATTGTCATAGTCGCACTAGCAATAGGTTTAGGAGCAAAACTCTCGCCTTGGGAAAATAAAAAAATATGACTTGGATAATTTTCGCTCTGCTTTCTGCTTTTTTTGCGAGTCTGGTCGCAATATTTGGCAAAGTCGGACTCAAAAACATAGATTCAACTTTGGCTACTACTATAAGAGCGGTTGTAATGGCTTTGTTTTTGTTAATAGTCTCACTTGGCCTTTCAAAACAAAAGCTGATTGGAAGTATTGATGAGAAAACTCTTCTTTTTATTATTTTTTCCGGAATAGCCGGAGCTCTTTCTTGGCTTTTTTACTTTTTTGCTTTAAAGGTGGGTCCGGCTTCTGGAGTAGCTGCGCTCGACAGACTTAGTGTGGTTTTCGTTTTAGTATTAGCTGCGCTTTTTCTAAGTGAAAGTCTTACTTGGAAAACAGGGCTTGCGGGAGCTCTTATTACAGCCGGAGCAATGCTTATGGTGGTCAAATAGAATGAAAAAGAAAGTTTTATACATGATAACTAAAGGGAATTTCGGCGGAGCGCAAAGGTATGTTTTTGATCTGGCTGTAAATCTGCCGAAAGAAAAGTTTGATGTAGTTGTCGCCTGTGGAGAAGGAGAAACTCTCAAAGAGAAGCTCAAAGAAAGCGGGATTCGTGTAATAGAAATCCCTTCTCTACAAAGAAATATGAGTTTCGCTAAAGACATTTTTGCCTTTATGGAAACAATAAAAATAATAAAAGATGAAAGGCCAGACATTCTCCATCTAAACAGCTCAAAGATGGGTGGGCTCGGTGCTCTAGCTGGAAGAATGCTTAAAGTTCCTAAAATAGTTTTCACTGGCCACGGCTGGGCTTTCAACGAAGACAGAAATATTGTTTCTAAATCTATAATTGCCGTCTTGCACTGGCTGACTATTACCCTATCTCACAAAACAATAGCTGTTTCAAAGAGAGTGGCCGATCAAATATCCAGATTCCCCCTTGTTAAAAATAAAATCATTCAAATTTACAATGGAATCGGAGAGATAAAATTTTTAGACAAAGAAACTGCCAGAAAACAGATTGGTCCGGACATAAAAGAAAGCTTTTGGATCGGTACCATATCAGAATTGCACAAAAACAAAGGACTAGATTTTCTTATAGAAGCTTTTGCGGGAATTTATAAAAATCACCCAAATACAGCGTGCGTAATAATCGGCGGAGGAGAAGAACTTGAAAAGCTTAAGAAGGTTGCCAAAAAATTTGGTGTTGAGAAAAAAGTTTTCTTTATTGGTTTTTTGAAAAACGCATCTCGTTTTCTCAAAGCTTTTGATATTTTTACCCTAACATCAAGAACAGAAGCTTTACCTTATGCCCCACTTGAAGCTGGATTGGCCGGCCTACCTACAGTCGCAAGCTGGGTTGGTGGAATTCCTGAAATAATTACAAACGAAGAGTCCGGGCGCTTGGCAAGAGTGGGAAATATTGAAGAAATCTGGGAAGACCTAAATGAACTCATTAACAACCCAGAGCAATCAAAAGCTATCGGTGATAGCTTGAAAGAAAAGGTAGAAACTGAATTTTCTTTGGAAAAAATGCTTAACAAGACAGTTGACTTGTATAGATAAACAATTCGGGCGTCTTCAAAATATATTTTTATTTTATACCTGGAATCTCTCCGTCTTTTACCTCATCCCTATGAGTTGCTCGGCTATACATACTCATACCAGATAAAATCCCGAGACCGATAAATTCTGTTAAAAGATGACTTCCTCCGTAGCTCATAAACGGTATTGTCGTACCTGTGACAGGAAGAAGCCCTATGTTCATTCCTACATGAATAAAAATATGAGCCATAAAATAAATTGCGAGACCTAAGCCAAAAAAAGTCTCAAAATTGCTCATTCCCTTAAGCGCCATTTTCAAAATCCTCCAAATAACTACTCCGTAAAGAGCCAATAAAATGGTCACGCCAACAAAACCCCATTCTTCAGCAAAAGCTGCAAAAATAAAATCTGTCTCGTATTCTGGTAAAAATCGCAGTTTACTTTGTGTGCCATAACCAATACCCTTCCCCATAAACTGGCCAGACCCCACAGCGATCGTAGATTGATACGCATTATATCCAGCACCTTGTATATCGGTTAATGGATTTAAAAAAGTCATTATTCTTTGCTTTTGATAATCCTGAAAAACAAACACCCACATCAAACCAACAGAAAGAGCTCCTACGGCCAAGACCGCAAAAAGGTGTTTTTTTGATATACCAGACACAATCACCATTCCAAACCAAATAAGAAAAATGATTATTGCCGATCCAAAATCAGGTTGAAGTAAAATCAAAGCAAAAAATATGAAAGAATACAGGCCAGAAACAATGATGTGTCTGACATTTGCAATCTCCACATGTCTACGAGAAAAATATTTTGCAAGAATCAAAATCAATACCAGTTTTACTGGATCAGACGGCTGAAAAGCAAAGCCACCAAAATCAAACCAGCTCTGTGCCCCCTTAAAAGTTGCGCCAAATAAATATAAAGCAAGAAGTATTCCGCACGAGAAAAGAAAAATTGAAACAATAATTCCGGTACGTCGCAAAAACCTCCAATCAATGAGACTCATAACGAAAAAACAAAATAGTGAAATTACAAACCAGATGGATTGTCTCTCAAAAAAATATCGCTCTCCAACAAAAGAATTCATTGTGAGAAGCCCGGCACAAACAATGAGAGATACTGCAGAAATGAGAATCCAATCAATATTTAAAATTGATTTTCTAAGGCCAGTATTGCTCCATATATCTTTTAGTGTTTCAGTCACTTATTTATCTAGGGTAGACCCGAGGAATTATTTCTATAACAGCAGGTCTTTCTTGGCAAATCTCTGTGGCAATGTTTGTATAAATTCTATTCAAATCTCTGGTAGATGGGGCGAGATATGAGTCTTCCGAGCTTGACGCTAAATTTTTCAAAAATTCTATATTCAAATCACTTCCCAAGCCAATCGTAAAGATTCTTACTCCTAAATCTTTTGCTTCTTTAGCAAATTCTAAAGCAGAAATTTCCGGATAGTTTGGCTCTCCACTCCTTTGAGGGTGAGTGGCGACACCATCTGTTAAAACTATCATTATCTTATCAGCGCTATTTCTAGACCTAGAAGAAACGAGTTCTTCTTTGGCTCTTAAAACACCGTCGGCAATATTTGTATTTTGCACTCCCGAAGAAAGCACTTGTATATCGGATATTGCCTTTTTTAGCGCATCAAAATTATTTGAAAGCGTGTAATCTATTGGATTACTAGCCGAAGTTGCAAAAGAAACCAAAGCGCCCTGATCATTTGCTCCAAGTTGATTTACAAAAGCAATGGCAGAATTTTTAACATCTGTTAGAGGTTGAGGAGGGTTGTTTCCTTGAAACAACATACTTCCGGATCTATCTATCGCTAGCGCAACATCCACTGGCGATTCACACACTTTTGATGTTGTTTCAAACGGTCTTGGCCAGGTGAAAAACACATTTGCTCTTTCTCCTCTTTCTAACTGCTCTACAAAAGTGCGTGAAGAAGCAATGGCGTTGCCAGCACCGTCAAAAATTATTGCCGTAAGATCTATATTGTAAATTCTATCTTGTTCTCTATTTACAATAGTCGCTTCCACTCTCGGCATTGTTTCCTCATCCATTAGGGCTTTATTTGCAACTTCTATTTCTGGATCGGGGTCTACAACCCTAGTCCAAATGAGTGAGCCGAATTCAAATGTGGCTCTAAACGGCTCTTTGTCTAAAGAAAAATTGCCGTCAAAAACAGCAAAAGTCTTTCCTCTTGGAATAAAAGTCTCCCCTTTTCTTTCGGCGATAAGCGCTCCGTCTCGGTCATAGATTTTAAAGGTATACGGTGCTAATCGCACTTCCGCAGTCACATTAGGGTTTTCTATATACGAAAGCACACTAAAAACACCAGGAGAAACTTCAAATATTCTCGGATCCCAACGAAGAATGGGTTGGAGTGCTTCTGCGGGACAAATCAATCTACAGTCCCCACCACAATCCACACCGGACTCTCCCCCATTTTTTGTACCGTCAAAGCAGGTGGGTGGAGTATAAATAAAAAAATAAAATGGGGCGACTATAAAAAGCAAAATAAAAACAACAATTATTGAAAAATACTGAAGTTTCCTTTTTGTATCCCAAGCCAACATAAATAAATTGTACCAAAAAACAGCTTCACTAAATAGTGAAGCTGTTTTTTGAAAAAATGAAAACCTGTGAAATTTTCAAATTCGAGCGCTATGTTCTGGCGACTAGCTACTTTCCCCTAAAAGAGTATCATCGCCTCAACTGAGCTTAACTGCCGTGTTCGGAATGAGAACGGGTGTGACCCCAGCGACGAATCACCAGAACATAATGCTCGAAAGTTTGTAACGGGATAAATCGGAATGCCTGCCCCGTACGAAACCGACAAAATTTCTATCAAACACTTTGCGGTGGACGCAACCTGAAGTTGCGTCGGTTAAAGAACATTGTACATGGAGCCGAAGGGAATCGAACCCCTGACCTCCGGGCTTTTCAGGCCTCGGCGCTCTGCCAAACTGAGCTACAGCTCCGGCACATCGGGATGGCTGGATTTGAACCAGCGACCTCCAGTCGTGTCGGACTGGCGCTCTGCCAAACTGAGCTACATCCCGTTCCACCGCAAAGTGTTTGATAATGTCAAAAAGCAAAACAATGGAACAAATTTATTCCATATAACAGAATGAATAAAGCGATATTCACATTTCCTAATGAAAATCGACCAATTAGTACACCTCGGCTTAACACATTACTGCGCTTACACCTGGTGCCTATCAACGTGATCATCTCTCACGGGTCTCAAACGATTCCTGATCTTGGGACTGGCTTCCCTCTTAGATGCTTTCAGAGGTTATCCAAACCGAACTTAGCTACTCTGCAATGCCCTTGGCAGGAACAGCAGATACACCAGAGGTTCGTTCACTCCGGTCCTCTCGTCACTTATTCCCCTGTCACCAGGAGCGTAGACTATATCTTCATCCTTATAAATATTCTTAAAATATTTATAAGGAGTTGGCGTATTACCTGTATAAGCTGTCATTCTAGCCATTGACTGAATGATTCCTCTATACACAAGTCTGAAAGTCTCGCCTTTTAGCGAAATATTCAAGTCGTTACGGGGTCAAACCTAAAATTTTTAACAAATCTTTTTTTGTCTTTTTATTTTTTGTTGAGTAATTCTCATTTTGAATAATGAGAATTAACATAATTAGCGTATTCAATTGTCTCTTACTAAGAGACTGGAATTTATTGTTGGATAAAATTTTACAAGCCTTTAACAAAGCTAAACTTTGTTTTTTCTTAAATTTAATGAATTTATCAATCTTTTCCAAAATAGAAAAGACTTGCTTATATCCATTAATTCTAAGCTCGGTCATTCCATCTTTCCTCTTGGAAAGATAACCTGCACCGATAGAATTTTGTATCCAATATAAACCCTTATCGTGACGACTATCTTGATAAAAACATATGGTTGGCATAAATCTAATTCCGATTTTGCCATCTTTACGCTTTTTTATTTGAAGCATAAGACTACCATCTCCATCAAGAAATCCTGCGATATACGCTAAATCAATTTTAGATCGACTTCCCACGGTATTGTCTTAGATAATTTCTGGTCCTCAAGTAAATTGTACCATTCGAACGGACCGATTGTCGTAATGGTTATCAACAGAACAGAAATATCAAGATTCCACCGTTATTAGCCAAATTTTCATCACAAATTACTTTGTGAAGTAGCAATTCTTTACTAGGAGCAAACTCCCTCAAGAATCAACGCCTGCAGTAGATAGGAGACCAACCTGTCTCACGCAAAAGTTGCAAGTAATCAGTAGACAGTAATTAGTAAACTGATTCTCACTCCGCTGTTACCAGCGGGATCGGACTGTAATATTAGCTTTTAGCTTTCAGTTGTTAGCTGTTAGCTTAAAAACTAGCTGACGTTCAGTCTCTACGGGCAAGAATAGTAGAAAGTTAAAAGTAATTAGTAGTCAGTGGATGCAAAGCGCATTCACTAAGCACTCATTACTAATTACTAACAACTAACTCTTTTCCCTCGGTGTTCTCCCTTATCTAATTACTAAACTACTTAGTACTAAATACTGGAATTCACCGATATAAGTCAGCTTCTTCACACACATCACCGCGTATGACCGCCGTGATTTTGGTTGATCAGTCCCGTACAAAATCGGAAATTTTAATTTCCGTAATTTTGTTCGGGATCTCTTCTATTCATTTTCATAAACGAAAAAATTTCAAAAACAGTTTTATTTTCCTCTGAGGATTCAGACTGTTAAATAGTAAAAAAGTAATCAGTGGTCAGTAGTTAGAAAAATTTAATCTTCTGTCTACTAATTACTGTCTACTGTTCACTACTCAACGGTCTGAACCCAGCTCGCGTATCTTTTTAATTGGCGAACAGCCAAACCCTTGGGACCTTCTACAGCCCCAGGATAAGATGAGCCGACATCGAGGTGCCGAACTCCGCCGTCGCTGTGGACGCTTAGGCGGAACTAGCCTGTTATCCCCGGGGTAGCTTTTATCCGTTAATCTTCGGCCGCGTCTAATGCGAACCATCGGTTCACTTAGCTCTGCTTTCGCATCTGCTCGGCTCGTACGCCTCGCAGTTAAGCCAGCTTGTGCCTATACACTATCGGCACGGTTTCCATTCGCGCCTAGCTGACCTTAATAGGCTCCTCCGTTACTTTTTAGGAGGAGAGCGCCCCACTCAAACTGCCCACCAGATACTGTCTCTCGACGTTTTTGCCGTCGAGGTTAGAAAACACATCCAACAAGAGTGGTATTTCACTGACGACTCCATCCGCCCCGAAAGGCGAACTTCAAAGTCTCCCACCTATGCTACGCATGCAAAACGTATTCTCAATATCAAGTTACAGTAAAGCTCCCGGGGTCTTTTCGTCTAACTGCAGGTAACCGGCATCTTCACCGGTATTGTATTTTCACCGAGCAGATCCCCGAGACAGTTCTCCAATCATTACACCATTCGTGCGCGTCGGAACTTACCCG
>CAZDXF010000006.1:43556-43686 GCA_964509605.1 uncultured Candidatus Saccharibacteria bacterium | reverse complement strand
GTTAGTTAAGTGGTACCCGCCAGAGGTCGGGCAAGTATCTGCGGTCTTCTAAGGTATTATTGAAAATTAAATATAAGGGCGGTTAGTTAAGTGGTACCCGCCAGAGGTCGGGCAAGTATCTGCGGTCTTC
>CAZDXF010000006.1:0-43456 GCA_964509605.1 uncultured Candidatus Saccharibacteria bacterium | reverse complement strand
TAAGGTGTTATTGAAAATTAAATATAAGGGCGGTTAGTTAAGTGGTATAACTGCGGTCTCCAAAACCGCTGTCGAGGGTTCGATTCCTTCACCGCCCGCAGTTTACGAGGACGGTAGCAAGCAAATTTATTTGCTTGCGTGAGGAATCGAAAGTCGGAATATGTCGCGAAGCGACTATGAGACGGGGTCGCGAGTCCCGAGCGAAGCGAGGGAACATGTGACCGATTCACCGCCCGCAATGATTCACTAAATAAAAATACCGGTTTTGACCGGTATTTTTATTTTTTTGCTTCTTTATGAGGTGTGCGTTTTTTGCATTTAGAACAAAACTTGCTGAGCTCTATTTTTCGCTCAACCTTCTTTTTGTTTTTTCTGCTCCAATAATTTACAGTTTTACACTTAGAGCAAGTAAGTTTTATAAGCTGGTCTTGAGACATAACGGGAATAAAGATACCAGAAAATCAATAAAAAGCAAATAGCCGTCCAAGTCGCTGACTCGGACGGCTATGGAGCTTGGGCATCCTCTCCTTCTCTATCCTGAAAAAACCATTTGCGCACCAGATTGAGCCAAAAGCTGTACCAACCACCTGAGATAGCATTCATAAAGAAAAACCACCCCCACATCACCATCAACTGCTCAAATCTGATACCGGCCAACACAGCGCAAAATGTGTAAATCGGTATTTGTAGTAGTGCGAGAGATACGGAACCCGCAATCCACCTCTGGCTAAATGAGGGGCTATCGCCAAACCAGCTTCTCTCTATTTGGTCCTTTATCTTCCCATTAAACCTGCCGGAGGAAAGACGCAGGACAAAATAAAGAGGAATCATAACCCCTTGCTGGTAAAGCGTGAAGTCCAGAAGCAGGCTCTCCAACAGGATGTGCTTGATTGCGGTTGGCAAAATGCCAGATATTTCCAAAGCCAGCGTATCTGCCGAAAAGTTCTTGAGCTTCTTTTTCAGCCAACTCACAGCACACCCCCTTTCTGTCTTGGTTTAGTGTACGGATCTAGGAGAATATTACGCTTTCAAAAACCTGAGTCAATTTGGTTTTACATAGGACTACCCTATGTAAGTTTTAGAAGTTTATTAAATTCTTCTGCTATTTTCAGAGAAATTGGTCCCGGTTTGCCCCCGCCCACTTCCCTACTATCTGCTCTAATAACAGGAACAACATCTTTAAAAGATGATGTGATAAAAACTTCGTCAGCAGAGAAAAATTCTTCAAGAGGAATATCTCTTTCTTCAAAAGAAATTCCGAGTTTTGATAAAATTTCTAAAACTTTTTTTCTCGTGATTCCAAATAGTATGTTTTCTTTAGGAGTTATAACCTCACCGTTTTTTACAATAAAAATATTACTTGTAGAAGCCTCTAAAATTTTTCCATCCCAGTGATACACAATCTCTAAAGCCCCTGCTCTTTTCTTTTCTGGTTGCAGGCGCACAGCAGTAATATAGTTTGTAGTCTTGTAAACAGGGTCTTGTCTTAGAAATTCGTGGAGTATTACCTTCGCTCCATTTTGACCCACATCACCAATTCCTGCGTGCTCCTCAGCGAGGATATAGAAAGTAGATCCAGATTGCTCAATCCCATTCTTCGTATCTCCTCCAGTTAGCATTACTCTAATGTCAGTTCTTCTAAAACCATTTTTTAAAATCAAATCTTCCAAGATTTTTTTCATCTCCTCTTCAGAATAATCAAGCGGAATATTTAGAAATTCTGCAGAAGAATAAAATCTTTTGTAATGATCAGAAAAAGAAAAAGGAGTCATGCCGTTTGCGGTGATTCCGTCATAAACTCCGTAGCCTCGGAGTAAACCAATATCATTTAGACCAATTTTGGCTTCCGATTCAGGAAGTATTTCCCCGTTTAAAAAACAATATTTCATACCGGCTAATCATAGCAAAAAAGCGGAGACATGCTCCGCTTTTGGCTACTGGTGCGCCGGAGTGGACTCGAACCACTGATGCCCAGAGGGCGGGAGATTTACAGTCTCCTGGAATAGCCGCTATCCGACCGACGCAATGTTCCAGATTGTAATCTGGAAACAATATTATTTCAATACTTACTTAGCTTTTGTCGTCTTTTTGCCTTCCGGAAAATTTTCAATCCAAAGACTCCCCTTTCTTCCCTTTTTAACTTCAAAAGAAAACTCCCCGTTCTTTACACTAACCAAAACCGAACCTCCCTTCAAAACTCCCTTTGAAATCATCATTGAAGCCACGGGGTTTAAAATCTTTGTTTGTATAAGTCGCTTCAAGGGTCTTGCTCCGTATTGCGGATTATACCCCTCTTTGGATAGAACCTCGAAAGCTTCTGGAGAAACAACGAGTTCTATTTCTTTTTGAGAAAGCCTATCAATCACTTGTTTGACCTGCATTTCAACTATTTCACGCACAGCTTCGGGTGAAAGGATATTGAACACCAGTATGTCATCCAAGCGATTCAGAAATTCTGGTCTGAAACTTTCTTTTACGCTGTCCATAACTTTAGACTTTGCCTCTTCATAATTTTCCTTTTGAGCTGAATCTTCAGCAAAACCAATTCGCTCCATCTTGTCTATGTATTGTGCTCCGATGTTTGAAGTGAGAATGATAACAGTATTTTTAAAGTTTACAGTCCTGCCTTTTGTATCAGTAAGTCTTCCATTATCAAGAACCTGAAGAAGAATGTTAAATACTTCAGGATGCGCTTTTTCTATTTCGTCAAAAAGAACCACGGAATAAGGTCTGTGTCTGACAAGTTCTGTAAGTTGGCCACCCTCTTCGTAACCAACATATCCAGGAGGAGAACCTATAAGCTTTGAAACAGCGTGTTTCTCCATATATTCAGACATATCCACCCTAATCAAAGCCCTTTCGTCATCAAACATAAATTCTGCAAGAGCTTTTGTAAGTTCGGTTTTTCCAACTCCTGTCGGACCTAAAAACAGAAATGATCCAATAGGACGATTGGGGTCTGAAATACCCGCTCTG
This sequence comes from uncultured Candidatus Saccharibacteria bacterium, assembly GCA_964509605.1. Classification (GTDB taxonomy): domain Bacteria; phylum Patescibacteriota; class Minisyncoccia; order Phycocordibacterales; family Zambryskibacteraceae; genus CAZDXF01. Next base: position 40,480 of record CAZDXF010000006.1, on the reverse strand, counting down.
CTTCTTTTTATTGTGTCAGAAATTTTTTGAACAGCTTCGTCTTGGCCAACAATTCTTTCCTTAAGAAAATCTTCCATTCGCGCTAATTTTTCTGCTTCTTCTTCAAGCATTCTTGAAACAGGGATTCCTGTCCAACGAGAAACAACATCGGCAATATCCTGCTCCATAATTTCTTCTTTCAAAATCCTGCGAGAACTTTGAAGTCTTTTTAATCTCTTTGAAGATTGCTCCAGCTCTTTTTCTAATTTCGGAATTTGTCCATAGCGAATTTCAGCAGCACGAGCAAGATCTGACCGCGCTTCTGCCTTTTCGGCTTCTATGCGTAAACTTTCTAACTCTTTCTTAATTTTTTTAAGAGAGCCGACTGTTTCTTTCTCGTTTTTCCATTTTAGCTCTATCTCAGAAGTTTTTTCTTTCAAATCTGCTATATCTTTTTCTATTTCTCTTATCCTTGCTTTTGTTTTAGGATTTTTGGTGCTATTTATTTCTTTTTTCAAAGCTTCTCGCTCTATTTCAAGCTTCATTATTTTAGAATGTGTTTCTTCAAGAACAGGGGGCATATTTTCCAAAGAAATCTTGAGATGTGATGCTGCTTCATCTATTAGGTCTACCGCTTTGTCTGGCAAAAATCTGTCTGTTATATATCTGCTGGAAAAATTAACAGCCGAAACTATAGCGTCGTCAGTGATGCGAACTCCGTGATAAAGCTCGTATTTTTCTTTTAGACCTCTCAAAATTGTCACCGCGTCTTCTTGAGACGGCTCGTTTACATAAACTGGCTGAAATCTTCTAGTTAAAGCTGGGTCTTTTTCAATATGTTTCTGATATTCCTTTAAGGTCGTAGCTCCAATGGCGCGAAGCTCTCCTCTGGCCAAAGCTGGCTTCAACATATTTGAAGCATCAAGAGAACCTTCTGCTGCTCCTGCTCCAACAATGGTATGTATTTCATCAATAAAGAGAATTATTTTGCCTTCTGATCTTTCTATTTCCTTTAGAATATTTTTGAGTCTTTCTTCAAATTCACCGCGATATTTTGTTCCGGCAATAAGTAAACCCAAATCCAAAGAGACAAGCTCTTTGTCTCTCAATGATTCAGGAACATTTCCGTTCGCCATTCTCAAAGCGAGACCTTCTACGATCGCGGTCTTCCCCACTCCCGCCTCTCCGATAAGAATTGGATTATTTTTTGTTCTCCTAGAAAGAATCTGAATAATTCTTGAGATTTCATTATCTCTCCCGATAACCGGATCTAGTTTGTTTTGAGAAGCAAGTTTTGTAAGACTTCTGGTGTATTTAAGTATTGATTTTAATTTTTTTGGTTCTTTAACCTCAGCCTCTTTCGTGTTTCTCAACTCCTCAAGAGTTTGCAAAATGGTGTGTTTATCCAATTTAAATTTCAAAAGCAAATCTCTTGCCGGACTTGGGATTTCAAGGATAGAAAGAAATAGGTGTTCTGTAGAAGCAAATTCATCTGAAAGACTTTTTGCAACTTTCAAACTTCCTTCGAGCACCTGCGCCAATTCTGGTGTTATGAAAATTTGGTACGAAGGCGCAACGGTAGAAGAACCTTCTGGAGACTCAATAGATTCCAAGAGCGAATCCGTCAGGAGAATGGTATCCACATCCAATTTATCCAAAATAGAAGCAACCATGCTTTCTTCCTGCAAAATAAGAGCGGAAAGAAGATGCATGGGGCTCACATGATTTTGCCCTCTTTCTATAGCCAATTCATGGGCTTTTTTAAGGGCTTCTTTTGCTTTTGTCGTGAAATGATTAAATGGAGGCATCTTTTTATAATACAATATTTAGAATACGCGGTCAAACCAGCCTTATTTTGGAGCTTTCGCTATCGCCTGTTTCAAAAGAGACTGCGAAATAAAGCTAGAAAAAGCTCCCTCTGCTGCCCCAACCCTAATACCCACTATCTCTCCTGACAGATTTATGAGCGGTCCGCCCACTATTTGTGTTTTTGAAATGATATCTGTGTTTGTTCTCAAGATTGAAGAGGTGTCAGCAAAAACAAAACTTGTTATTCTTCCGATTGAAACAACATCCTTGTCTTGTCCCTCAATTGCTATTACTGTTTGCCCCAACTGCAAACTATTGTCAGACACTTTTACCGGACCAGCAGGAAGTTTCGTGTTTTGATCTTTTATAATTCTAAAAAATGCGATGTTGCCAGCATCATCTGTGCCAGCCACTCTCATTGTGAAAGATGAACCGTCAGGAAATGTGCCTGTATAAGTAGAAGAATTATTTAGACTGTCTCTGCGAGCCGAAGCAACAATTCCTTCGTTGCTTATAAGAAATCCGATTCCATAAAGCGGACTGACTCCATCTATCAAAGCATTGTCCCTAATTCTGACTAAACTTTTTGAATTTTTATTTATAGCGTCAATAACTAAGTCTTCTTCTTTTACAACAACGGTAGTAACTTCTTTTATAGTTTCCGTTCCGCCCTCCTCTACCGGCACAACTCTTTCAATAGTTTTTTCAACTACCCTGTTAATTGTCTGTGTGACATTTGATGGTGCTTCCTGGAGCAAAGAGACCGTCATAATACCGGTTGCAATTGAGGTCACGAAGCTCACTAAAAGCGCCAAAAGAACAAGTTGTGTTTTGTTTAGATCTTCCATTGTTAATATTGTATTTTAAAGCTTGTTTTCAAGCAAGAAACGAAAGTGCTTTTATCAGACCGTCCAAATCTCTTTTTTGTGTTTCCCTACCGAGAGTTATCCTAATTGACGAAGTAGCGCAACTTTTCTTTCCTAAAGATTCAATTACATAAGAGTAGCTGTTCTCAGAAATTGTAGAGCAGGAGCTGGAAGAAGAAACCATAAAACCCAAAGCGTCGAGTTTAATAACTGCGAATTCACCGTCTACATTCGGAAAACAAATATTTATGTTGTTTGGCAGACGATTTTCCAAAGAACCGTTGAGAGATGCTTTTGGAAATTTGTTGAGAATTTTAGATATGGCATAATCGCGAATTTTAGAAATCCTCTCCGACTCTTTTTCTTTTATCTCTTGTGCAATTTCCAAAGCTTTTGTTAAGCCAGCTATTCCAGCAAGGTTTTCTGTCCCCGACCTCAAACCACCCTCTTGACCACCGCCCAGAATTTGCGGTTCCAGTTTCACACCCCTTTTGACAAATAAAGCTCCGACACCCTTTGGGCCGTAAATTTTTGAAGCATCTAGAGTAAGAAGGTCCACTCCGAGTTTTGTTGGAGAAATGTCACAATAATTTGCAGATTGGCTCGCATCCGTATGGAAATAGATTGGATTCTTTATATTTTTTGATTTTCTTCTAAAATTTCTTATTTCTTTTGCAAGTAAAGATATTGGCTGTATTGTGCCAATTTCGTTGTTTGCTTGCATTATAGAAACTAAAACTGTCTCTCGTTTAAGAGAAGTTCTTAAATCTTTCGGATCAACAAAACCATCCGAAGAAACTGGAAGATAGGTAATGCTTCCACCTTCACCTTCTATCTTTCTAGCAGACTCTAGCACCGCAGGATGCTCAAACTTAGAAACAATTATATGAGGCTTGAAACCCTTTATCTTTAAACTCTTGAATATTCCAAAAAGCGCAAGATTTATAGACTCTGTACCGCTTCCAGTAAAAATAATTTCATCTCCACTGACTTTTAAAACACTGGCGACCCTTTTTCTAAAATCATTTAAATGGTTTTTGGCAGAAACCCCCTCTTCATATAGAGCAGATGGATTTGCAAAAGTTTTGGAGAAAAAGGGCTTCATAGCAGAAAAGACTTTCCCATCTACGGGCGCGGTGGAAGCGTGGTCTAGAAAAACTCTTTTACCTTTCGTTTTCATAAACGGCATTCTATAACAATGAGACAAAATTTGAAAATAAGTAATTTTCTTGTATAATGGTTTTCTGTTTTTCCTCTCAAAAACATGATTGCAATTGATACAAACATAATGATTTATGCCCTGCTTGGCTTAGTGGCCATACTCTCCATTTGGATGATTAGAATAGAGGTAAGGCTTTCAAAAATGTTGAGGGGTAAAAATGCCAAAAGTTTAGAAGACACAATAAAGACTTTTGGAGAAGAAATAAAAGATCTTGAAAAATTTAGAGACGATTCAATAGAGTATTTAAAGCTCATAGAATTGCGTCTGAAAAGAAGCTCCCAAGCCGTTGAAACTATAAGATTCAATCCATTTAAAGGTACCGGCTCGGGAGGTAATCAGAGTTTTGCGACAGCAATCTTAAATGAAAAAGGTGATGGCGTAATAATAACAAGTCTCTACTCAAGAGATAGAGTTAGTGTATTTTCAAAACCAATAAAAAAATTCTCTTCCGAATTTGAACTTACAGACGAAGAGAAACAAGTTCTAGAAAATTCCAGAGCAAATCTGCAAAATCTAGAAGTTCCTAGATAAAATGAGCAAAAACCAAAACGAAAAAACAATAGAGCGACCGCCTGTGATCGCGATAATGGGACATATCGACCATGGCAAATCTACCCTGCTTGATTTTATAAGAAAATCAAATGTTGTAGAGAAAGAAGCTGGTGGCATAACCCAGCACCTAGGATCTTATGAACTCCTTCACGAAGGCAAGGACGGAAAGAAACATAAAATCACATTTTTGGACACACCTGGTCACGAAGCTTTTTTTGCAATTAGAAAAAGGGGGGCTCGTACCGCAGACATTGCAATCCTAGTTGTCTCTGCAGAAGATGGTGTAAAACCTCAAACCCTTGAAGCACTTGAGTGCATAAAAAGCGCAGAAATGCCCTTTGTTGTCGCAATAAACAAAATTGATAAACCTGGAGCAAATGTAGAAAGGACAAAACAAAACCTTGCAGAAAATGAAATTTTTCTGGAAGGATATGGAGGACACACCCCGTGGACGGCAATTTCTGCAAAAACAGGAGAAGGTATACCAGAGCTTCTAGATTTGCTACTTCTTGTCGCAGAGCTAGAAGAGCTAAAAGGAAATCCTGACGCACCCGCTCAAGGTATTGTGATAGAGAGCAATTTGGATACAAAAAAAGGAATTACAGCCACAGTCATTATAAAAAACGGCACTGTGAAAAGCGGACAGTTTGCAGTGTCCGGAAAAAGCTTGGCTCCGCTTAGAATCATTGAAGATTTTTCCGGCAAAAAAATAACTACTGCAACATTCTCAAGTCCGATAAAAATAATCGGATGGGATTCTGTGCCAAAAGTCGGAGAAAAGTTTTTTTGTGTTGAAAATAAAAAAGAAGCTCAAGAAGCTATAGATAAATTTTCTGAAAAAGATTTGTCGACAGACAACACTTCAGAAGACTCTGGAGAAAAATTCCAAATCCCCGCAATAATAAAAGCTGACACATCTGGAAGTTTAGAGGCTCTAATTTATGAATTGGGAAAAATAAATAATGAAAGGGCCGAAGTGAAAGTTGTCTTGTCGGGAGTCGGGCCAATATCTGAAAATGATGTCAAAACTGCGGGGATAAATGAAGGTACGCTGATTTTGGGCTTCCACACAAAGATAGATCCTCGTGCTGAGAGTTTAGCGCTTCGCTCTGGAATTGAGATAAAAACTTTTGACATAATCTACAAACTGACCGAATGGCTTGCCGAAATTGTTAAAGAAAGAACCCCTTCTATAGAAGTAGAAGAAACAGCTGGTTCGGCCAAAATCTTAAAAACATTCAGTAAAAACAAAGACAAGCAAATAGTTGGAGGCAGAGTGGAAAATGGAGAAATTGTTGCAAATTCTCCTGTTAAAATATTTAGAAGAGATGCAGAAATTGGAAAGGGACACATAAAAGAGCTACAGCACAGTAAACAAAAAGTTGGAAATGTTCCTCTAGGAGAAGAGTTTGGTATGCAGATTGAGTCAAAAATAGATATCGTGCCTGGAGATAAAATAGAGATTTACAAGATAGTAAAAAAATAATGCCGGCATCCAGAAGAAAAGAAAAGCTTCCAGAACTTCTCAAGCATTTAGCTGCGGAGTTTGTTGAAAAAGAGTCGAACAGAACTTCCCTAATCACAATCACCAACGCACTGCTTTCACAAAACGGACAGCGAGTGCAAATACTTTTTACTGTTCTGCCAGACAACCAAGAGACGGCCGTCTTGGATTTTTTACAAAGAAAGAAAAAAGATTTTTTTGAATTTGTAGATAAAAATGCAAAAATCGGCAGAATGCCAAGAATTGATTTTGCAATAGATAAAGGAGAGAAAAACAGACAGAGAATTGAATTTTTGTCTCAAAACGAATAGACTTTTCTAGTGCGATAAGTATCGTGTGGCGTAGTGGCGAAGTGGTAACGCAGCGGTCTGCAAAACCGCGATGCAGGGGTTCGATTCCCCTCTACGCCTCAAATAGGTAGACAAGTAATTTGCCGTGTCATTATACCTTCACCATTATGGTATAATTGAAAAATGTTAACGAGAAAGAAAAAGTGGTCTAAGGAGGGTTTGGAAAAAGCCGTGTTAAATTCTACGAGTATGCGCCAAGTTATCGCCAAGCTCGGTTTAATAGAAGCAGGAGGTAATTATGAACAAATAAAAAAATTCATTAAATTTTGGAAGTTAGACACCAGCCACTTTAAAGGAAGAGCGTGGAATAAGGGTATGACCGGAATAGGAAAACCATTATATGAATTAAGAGATATTCTCATTGCAAATAGCTCTTACCAAAGTTACAAACTTAAAAAAAGATTGTTTGGAGCCAAGATCAAAAAACCTGAGTGTGAACTTTGCGGTTGGGCAAAAAAGACCAGTGATGGTAGACTTCCACTGGAACTAGATCACATAAACGGTGACAGAAGAGACAATAGATTAAAAAATCTACGGATCCTCTGCCCAAATTGTCATAGTTTGCAACCAACTCATAGAGGTAGAAATATGGGTCAGTGGCGGAATAGGTATACGCGCAACACTTAAAATGTTGTCCCGTTAGGGATGAGGGTTCGACTCCCTCCTGACCCACCAAGGCATCTTTGCTAAATTTTTTACTTTGTGGTAGTTTTCCAATTCAGAAAGATCTCTAATTTATAAGTAAAGAATAAATATGAAATTACCAAAAAAGAATTCTGGTTTCACCTTGATTGAAATCTTGGTTGTTATAGGAATAATTGCAGTGTTGGCAACTATCGTCATTATTGCAATTAACCCAGCAAGACAGTTTGCACAAGCAAGAAATAGCCAAAGAACAAGTAATGTAAATGCTATTTTGAATGCAGTTGGCCAATACGCTGCCGATAATAAGGGTTTATTTACCTGCTTCACATCTGCTGGACTTAACTCAACAAACAAGACAATCAAATCCAGCCCAACTGGAAACGAAATCGACGCAAGATCTTGTATAGTTCCAACATACATGCCAGAAATTCCAGTAGACCCTTCAGTGGGTACTCCTTGGGATTCTGGAACGTCTTCTTACAACACTAGATACGAAATATCTCAAGACACCAATGGGAGAATAACCGTCTGCGCACCAGAAGCTGCTAACGAAACAGCTATATCTGGAAGTGCCTCTATTTGTGTCACCCGATAACTTTCAAAAACTCTCCCGATAATCGGGAGAGTTTTTGATTATCCCCTGTTTTTTAAGTTTTTAAACATTCAATTCACAGCATCTCCACAAACTTTTGGACAGAGTTTTATTGACTTTTAAAAACTAGAGTTAGAAAATTATTATAGGTTGCCCACAAGAAGAGGAACTCCAACAAATCATTTGCTAAAAGATCTCTATAATCCAAGTGTTATGAGCCTTGGAAACGAGATCAAAAAATTTTAAAGCAGTGGGGCTCTCCTCTCGACAGGCAAACCGGTAAACCAAAACTCTCCGACAGGCGCGGAGAGTTTTGGTTTTTAAAAATATTTTTTGAAAAATATTTGGACAAGATAAATTTATATGTTAGAATAGCGGATGTGTCTTTATCAGTTAACGAAATAGTGTAATGGACGAATCAACAAACACACAAGAAGGCATGATGCCGGAGGAACAAGAGACTGTAGAAGGTCAAACTCCAGCTCAGGAACCACAGCAGGATGAAACTGCAGAGGCCGGAGAATAGACTTTAGAAATAGGCCTAAAACAAAAACCCCTCAATTGAGGGGTTTTTGTTTTAGCTCACGGATTGGGTGCAAAATGAACACCTCTTTGCTCCTATAGGAATTTCACTTAAACATTCGGAGCACTTCTTTGTGGTCGGATCCTTTGGTGCCTCCCCACTTTTTACTTTGTCCAAAAGTTTATTAATGGGTACTACCACAAAGAAATATATCGCAAATGCCGTAACAAAAAATGAAATAAGGTTATTTAAAAAATTACCAAAACTTATAAGACTCCCGTTTATTTCGAAAGTCCAATCCGAAAAATCTGGCAATTTTGCCAACGCTGATATAAACGGAGTAAAAACATCTTTTACTAAAGAATTAACGACAGCGCCCAGCGCTGCACCTATCATCACACCGACTGCCAAGTCCACAGCATTACCACGAAGAATAAATTTTCTAAAACCTAAAAATATTTCTTTCATAATGTATACATTATATACCCAAACAAAAAACCGCTCTAGATTTATCTAAGAAGCGGTTTTTTGTTTTTAACTACTCTGCCAAAGTTTCAAAAGAAAACTGGGTAGAGGTTGCAGAATTTCCGCTTGAATCGGAGGAAACTGCTAAAAAGTAATAGGTTGTAGATGCGCTCAACCCATTTAGAGAAACGCTGTGCATTTTAACCAAAACAGAACTGCTTGCGACAGAGGCAGTAGTCAAATTCAAAGGATTTGATGTTCCGTACCACAATTTGGTTGTAGCATTTTCATTCGTATCCCATTTCACAACTGCGGATGTGGACGCTAAGGAAGACACAGCAATGTTTGAGATAACAGGAGCTGTGGTATCTGGAGTCGGAGTAGGGCTTGTTGGAAATCTTTTTTCCAAAACATTGCTTATTCCGGTTGGAATTTTTGTGAGACATTCAGGAACAACTCTTTCTGTTTGATTGTTCTTTTTTAGCCAGCCTGGAGCAATCAGATGCCCTGGCGGAACACATGGTCTGTTTTCACCACCAACATTTTCCTGAGCCAAAGACAATCCTTTGAGCTTGCCATTTAAGCTCACTAAGGTTTTTGGGCCAACAACACCAACTTGTTCAATGCCAGATTTTGCTTGGAATTTCATAACCGCTCTAGATGTCATTGGGCCATAAAAGCCAGTTATAAGGCCTTCTGGGTAAACCTCTGGATCAGAGGCGAGAATTGCCTGAAGAGTTTTTACATCATCTCCAGTCATTCCTTCTCTCAAGCTTCGTATTAAGGTTAAAGTGCTTTTAACCTCTGCGACAGCGGTCTGAACTTGTCCTTGTGCTGTTTTCAATGTTTCAAGCTGTGTTTGGAGCTTTTTTACTTGATCCAACAAGGCCTGAATTTGTGCGTTAAGACTTGAAGTGTCGGTTGTTTGAGCAGAAGCAGGAATAGCGCTCAAAATAAGCATTCCCGACAAAATCACAACTGATAAAGTTTTCTTCATATTTATAGTATTAGCTTATAAAACCACACTCTGCCTAATAATTGGCAGTCGGAGTATTAGACGACACGCAACCTTTCGTCTTACTTAATTTTAACATTTAAAATTTGTTAAAAATCAGCTTCTGTGTATTTTATATACAGACCCCAAAATGGAGGAATCGTGAAAGATGTGCCCGAGGAGCTTGTTCTGAGGTGCTTGGGACAAAAGTGTGGTACCGAGGTAATCCTCATCCCAGAAAACCTCAACCTCAAGGTAAGGCGCATAAAGTGCCCTTTGTGCTCTTCTCTGCTCTACATTGGAGACCGAGCCCTTAAGAAGGCGCGAGAGAGTCTGGCAGAAAAAGCAAAACCCCCGTTCCGGTGATCGGAACGGGGGTTTTAAGCTTTTTTAGCTAAACATAAACTTCACCACATTATTGATTTTACTACTAAATGGGTTGTGTCTAAGTTTTCTTTTAGAGACAGTGTGAAAATCGCAATCATAAACTCTAACTTCTGAACCAGCTGAATAGCTCTTGGTCTCATTGTCTTTTTTGACAGAATTTTCTAATTTCGGTTTGTGTTTTACTTCTTTGCTATGGCTTCTGGCAGAGCTGTTTTCCAAAACCAAATCCACATCAATATGAATCTTTAGAGAATCATCGTCAGAATCTACGATATATTTTTCCAGATCAGACAAGATGAAATCCACCTCCTTTTGGAGTTGTTTGCTCAAATCCTGTATTTGGACCTCTTTTTGAGTTTTCATACCTCTATTATATCATAATATAGATTTTTGTCAAATATAAAAATCAATAGAAAAAACCGCCCCTATTTTGAATGAAGAGCGGTTTTTTCTATTTAAAATTACATCTGTCCCTGAGACATTGATCCTCCGGTTCCACACTCCTTGCAAACACTCTTGTGATTGAAGATTTCGTATAGAGCAGAAAGACCGACAAGAATGTAAACTATCATGGCAACTCCAGATGGAATCCAGTTTCCTATTCCCCATCCGAAAGCTTCCAAAAGCCAGTTCAAACCTCCAACTATGAGGAGAATCCAGGCTATTTTGTGTAGTCCTTTCATTTATTAATTAAAGCGCGCTTTATTTATAAACGACCTTTAATATAAATTGTACCACCTTGAAAAACTATTTTTGTGGAAATCTTTACTGCCCAACACAAGCATTGAACCCTTTCACCCCCCTATTATAGATTTCTATTTTGCTACGAACTTCTGCGTTTTTTGCATTAACTTCTCTCACTTTTGCATTATATTCTTCAACTTTCGCATTATATTCATCTCTATTCTGCCTTCTCTGAGATTGCATTTGATCAAGTTCATATTGGAGTTTTTCGAGCTCTTCTTTTATTTCTTCAATTTCAGATATGAGCAAATCTATCTCCGCTTTAAGAGATTCGTCTATGGCCGGACAAGCAGAAAGTGGTTTGGAAAAAATCTGAACCCCAATCCAAGTTTCCCTACCTTGATAAAGTCCTTTTCCCACAGCAACTCCCAAATGGGTAAATTTTGAATTCAAAATATTTGCACGGTGCCCTGGAGAGTCCATCCAAGCCTGTACCAATACAGCATCAGTCTCAAAGTTCCCAAGAGCAATATTTTCTCCGATTGATATATATTCGTATTTAATATCATCAGCTACGGAAGAAGCTGATTCACCCGACGGAGACACATGTTCAAAATAACCTTTAGCAAACATATCATTCATTCTCCTTCTGGCAATTTCATCAAGACCAGCGTCGGAAGCAAACTGTGAAATGTTTCTGTCCGACCTTTCTTTATTTGTCAGAACAAAAACTCCGTCTTTTGTAAGAAAAGCCTTGGATGATTCTATCTTTGCAACAAGCGCACCCGGATTACTGACTTCTTTGTTGATAGCCTGAATAATCTCTGAATCTTTGTAGTTTTTAATCAGATTGCTTAAAAAGGGCTTGTCTTTAAAAACCTGGAAAAAAATAAAAATCGTGGCAAAAACAAGGACCACTCCAAAAATCTTGTCTCTATACATTTTCATCTGAAATTTTTACAGGATGGGGTCTTTCCGCTTCTTTGTTGTGAAGGTTGAAAACAGCTTCACGAATTTTCTCTGGATGAGAAGCGTGTCTTATTATAAATTCGGAACTATCTTGTCCGGCGGTCTGCACATGGACATCGCCAAATTTAAAAAGGTGTGCCAGAACCCCCCTCACCTCAATAGAAATATCTTGAATTTTATCAAATCTTAGATTTGAAACATGTCTGTGAAAAAGACCTCTCTGTTCAACATCTATAATCCTCTTTTGTGTTATGTACCAAACATCCAAATAATAGTTTGTCCACTGAACGAAAAGCGTCATCCAAACAACAAGCAACCACAGAGAATAGAAAAACCAAAATAAAGAAACATTGCTTGTTCCAGAAAAGATATCTGATTTGAAAAATGAAATTATAAATCCATAAAGAAACAGAGGTGCAACAGCTAGAAAAAAAGAAAATAGGCCGGTTGAAATAAAGACAAACCAGTGCCTCCTAACTTCTAAAACTATTGATTCGCCGGGGTCTAAATTTACTCTGTTCATATTCTAATTAAAGAAAAAAGCGCGGAAAAAATAAAAATACCTCCTCCAATAAGATAGACCATCTCTGAAAGGACGATTCTGGAATTTTTCATCCCATACCTTCTCCAGTGAAATAAAAGTATTCCACTCACTATTAAAAACACGACCACGAGCAGAGCAAAAACTATCCAGAGCACATTGTGGTTAAAGTCAAAGGAAGGAATGTTTTCTAATACAAAGTTATTGGAATTCATTAAAAAAATTATATCAAATAGCAAAATTGGCGAAATCAACATCTATTTTTGACAATTAGGCAAAAAATTGATTTAATAGCTCCCTATTTTGACATTATGGATCCCGAATGAAATCGCGGTAAATAAAAATAGACAAGATTATAAAATGGAAATAAGAAATATAGCTATCATAGCCCATGTTGACCACGGCAAAACTACTTTGACGGATGCTTTAATGCGCGAAACAAAAATGGCAGAAGAGGGAGAAACGATGGACTCAAATGCCTTGGAAAAAGAGAGAGGAATCACAATTTACGCTAAAAATACTTCTGTTTTTTATAAAGGAACAAAAATAAACATAGTAGATACTCCCGGACACTCTGATTTTGGTAGCGAAGTAGAAAGAGTTTTAAGATCCATTGATACGGTGCTACTTGTAGTAGACGCACAAGAAGGACCAATGCCACAGACAAGGTTTGTGCTCAAAAAATCTCTTGAGCTAGGTCTCAAACCAATAGTCATAATAAACAAAATAGACAAACCAGCATCAAGACCCGATATAGTTCACGACATGGTTCTTGAACTTTTTATGGAGCTTAATGCAAATGATGAACAACTCGACTTCACCACACTTTATGCAATCGGTCGAGAAGGAGTAGCAAAAAGAAAAATGGAAGATACTGCAAAAGATCTGTCTCCTATTTTAGATGTAATACTTGAAGAAGTTCCTCCAGCAAACAAAGAAGAAGTCGCCCCCGCAATCCTCCAATCGTTCAACCTCGCTTATGACAACTTTTTGGGCCGAATGGCCGTCTGCAGAGTTTACGAAGGAAAAATTTCGGTTGGTCAAAATGTTTGGGTGCATAAAATAAATGGAGAAAAATATTCTGGAAAATTAACAAAAATATTTACTTTTGAAGGTCTGACTAGAAAAGAAACTCCTTCTGCGGAATCTGGCGATATTGTAATGATTGCCGGACTGCCAGATATATACATAGGAGAAACAATTTCTGAAAATCAAGACGCCGTGCCAATGCCAGCAATCAACATTGATGAGCCGACAATTTCATTAAATTTTTTGGTCAACGATTCCCCTTTTGCAGGAAGAGAAGGAAAATTTGTAACAGGAAGACAGATAAGAGAGCGTTTGGAAAAAGAGCTTGAAATAAATGTCGGACTTAAGGTTGATTTTTCATCAAGTGAATATCTGACCGTTTTTGGTAGAGGAGAACTCCACATAGCAGTTCTATTGGAAAATATGAGAAGAGAGGGTTATGAAATTCAAGTATCACAACCGCAAGTAATTATAAAAGAAGAAGGGGGTGAAAAAACAGAACCCTACGAGGAAGTCATAATAGATGTTCCTGAAGAATTTTCCGGAGGAATAATTGGAAAACTTTCCGAAAAAAAAGGATCTCTAATGAATATGCTGACAGAAAGAGGTGGCGCTGTCAGACTTATATTTGAAATTCCAACACGAGGACTCTTGGGGTATAGAGGGCAATTTGTAGTGGACACAAAAGGTCTGGGCATTCTCTCAAGCAGATTTATCGGGTTTAGAAAATACGCAGGAGAAATAAAAAGACAACAATATGGTTCTATGATTTCTATGGCTTCAGGAAAAGCTTTGGCTTTTTCTTTGGACAATTTACAGCAAAGAGGAACTCTGTACATAGCTCCTAGCAATGAAATATATGAAGGACAAGTCGTAGGGAATGTAACAAAAGGAGAAGATATGTATGTAAACCCAACAAAAGGAAAACAGCTCACAAATATGAGAGCTTCTGGATCTGACGACGGAATATTTTTAGCCCCTCCATTTATTTTAGATATTGAAAGAGCGATGGAAGTAATGAGTGAGGACGAATATATAGAAATAACTCCTAAAAGTGTCCGTTTGCGAAAAAAACACCTAACAGAAGCGCAAAGAACAAAAGCTCAAAGACAAGAGAAAAAATAGTTTTGTCAAAAAACCTCCATACTAAAATCATCCTGCTGCATTCCCCAACCAATCCCGAACCAGAAATTCACCTCCCTTACTATCGATATATCGATAGTAAAGTTTTTTTTAAGTTTTTAACTGATTCAAAACACAGTTTTTCCAAGCCACCCCTTGGAATATTCTCCCCATTTCATTCGATATATCGAATGAAATGGGGGTATTTTTTGAAATATTGTTTATCATTGACTTTTTATAATTTTAATATATAATTCCGCAAGAATGATCTTCGACTTCACCAACAAGGGGGTGCCGTGCGCCGTCTGTGGAATTGGCTCAAAAAGCTCGATGAGAGAGTTGGAGGGAATCTCGCTGTGGGTCTCGCTGTGGGTCTCGCTGGGGGTCTCGCTGGGGGTCTCGCTTGGGGTCTCGCTGTGGGTCTCGCTGTGGGTCTCGCTGTGGGTCTCGCTGTGGGTCTCGCTGGGGGTCTCGCTGGGGGTCTCGCTTGGGGTCTCGCTGTGGGTCTCGCTTGGGGTCTCAGTTTAATTGCAGGGACTACTCTTGGAACGCTCATTTCGGTATTCCCAACTCAGACGATCCCCATTCTGATAATTCTGGGTAGTGGTATTGTAGTCAGAAAGTGGCATTCAGAAAAAGCGGAAAGAGAGTGGAAAAGGGTTGCTGGTAATGTGGTGAAGGAAAATCTTCCCGTTATCTTGGAGCTAAGGCAAACTCTCTCAAGACTGCTTGACTCAAAAGAGCCATCAGCTTTGAGAGAAAGAGCGGATGTTCTGTATCACTCTTTGCCCAAGGTCGCTCGAGAGCTTTCGGATCTGCACTCAGCTTGGAAAGCCAGCACCTCCGATATCAAGAGGAGGGTGTTCGAAGGAGAGATGCTCTCAACTGCCCAACACCTTGTTGAGATGAATCAGATTTTCTCTGAAGAACTTATCCGGATAGATCGAGAGAGACCTGTGATTGAGGTAGAGGAAGCCAAGATCGCAGTATCGGACCTTCGGGCAATCTCCGGCCTTGAGGAGGAGGTAGAAATCCTACGACATCTTTCGGAGGGGATGAGGGACGCTGATGAGGCAACTCCGCAAGGAACATCTCTTGAAAGAGAGATTGATGCTTTGAGGAAGCCTCTGGAGCCCGTTCCTCTCAGAAAGAAGAAAAAGAAAAAGGGCGGGTGAAGTTTTCCCCGCGACAATCAGTTAAGATTGTCGCGGGGATGTTTTTTTATCGAAATGAATCATTTCCAAGCCACCCCTTGGAATATTCTCCCCATTTCATTCGATATATCGAATGAAATATTTATTCACTCATAATCTGAGTCGGATTTCGAAACTATTTAAAATCGCCTATTTTTGTTCTTTTTATTGAATATACAACTGCACCACAGCAAAGACTGTCCCCCATTTCATTAACCAGACCACGAATATATGTTCCGCTAGAAACCAAAGCCTTCATTTTCACAAAAACTAAATCTCTGTTCAAACCGGTTAACAAATTTCTCCAAGTTTCAATTGTCTCTTTTTGTCTAAAGTCACCAGATACTAAAGACACCGAGCTTTCTATCATATTTAAAAATTTTTGGGCGGAAATATTATTAAATTCCAAAATTTCCAAATCAAAAATTTCTATTTCCCTTTCGGGTATTTCCACCTCATCAAGCAAATTCTCTCTCGACCATTGGTGCAAAGGTTTTCCTAAAACAGTTTTTGAAGAAAAGGGCGGATATTTTTGCCGTTTTTTTAGTTTTATCCTTTCGACTTCAAGCTCCAGCTGACTTTTAGACATCTCGACATCACAATCGCCCTTTTTGGCAATTCCTAATACATCATAAGTATCTGTTTTGAAACCAAATACAAAATCAAATTCATATTCTTTCGGCATTTGGAGCATTTTCTTTTTTTCGTCATCAGAAAACCCGCTTAAAAGCAAAACTACACCTTCTGCCAAAGGATCTAGACGCCCTGCAAAAGTTATCGGAGAATTTTTGTATTGGGTATGGTTGTTTTTGAACTCTTCAACCAACTGCCCCATAGATAGCCCTCTTTTCTTATAAACCTTAAAAATTTCTTGTTTTGAAGCCATAGGAGTATTACTATATAACACATATGACTAAAAAACTTGATACTTCTCCCTATAAAGGTGTGCGAGATTTCTATCCGGAAGATATGTACATAGAGAACTATATGTTCTCTGTAATGAGAAAGACGGCTGAAAATTTCGGCTATGTTGAATATGGTGCTTCTCCTCTTGAGCCGTCTGAAATATACAAGGCAAAATCCGGAGAAGAAATAGTGTCAGAGCAAACCTATTCTTTTGTAGATAGAGGCGAAAGAGAAATTACCTTAAGGCCAGAAATGACACCAACAGTCGCAAGAATGGTGGCGGGTAAAGAAAGAGATTTAACTTTTCCTTTAAGGTGGTACTCCATACCAAATCTTTTCAGATACGAGCAACCCCAAAGAGGGCGCTTGAGAGAGCACTATCAACTAAATGCTGATATTTTTGGCGTTGAAAAACTAACGGCAGAATTGGAAATAATTTCTTTAGCATCGGCCATTATGAAAAATTTTGGTGCAAAAGATTCCGACTTTGAGATAAGGATAAATAGCAGAAAGATGTTAGACGAACTGTTCAAATCATTTTCTCTAAAAGACGATGTGATTAAAAAACTTGTAAAGATTATAGATAAGAAAGAAAAAATTGGCCGTGATGTTTATGAAAACAGCATAAAAGATCTGGTCGGCAAAGATTCTGAGGAATTGACAAGAGTGCTCGATGTCAATCAAAGAATTTTGGACAGACTTGGTGGAGAAAATCAGGCGGTCAAAAACTTAGAAAATTTGATAGAGTTGCTTTCAAAATTGGGAATAAAAAATGTTTTCTTTTCACCTACGCTAATGAGAGGTTTCGATTATTACACCGACATCGTATTTGAAATATTTGACACTTCTCCAGAAAATAAGAGGTCGTTGTTCGGAGGGGGGCGATATGACAGCTTAACGGAGCTATTTGGCGGAAAACCCATACCGGCTGTCGGATTTGGTATGGGAGATGTAACTCTTAGAGATTTTTTGGAAAGTAGGAAATTATTGCCGAAGCACACAACATCTACTCAAATACAGTTGTGCCGAGTTGGAAAAACAGAAGATATTGATATGTTTCAAATAGCTAGTGAATTTAGAGAAAAAGGAATAAACACCGCTGTAGATCTTACGGAAAAAAAGGTGGGAGACAAAATCAAAAATGTTCTCAAAAACGGAGTTCCATTTGTGGTTTTTGTTGGCGAGGATGAGATTAAAAACAAAAAATACAAAATTAAAAAACTTGCAACAGAAGAAGAAAAGACTTTGAGTGTTGAAGAAATTGCAGACTTCATAAAATACAGCGAATAAAAAATGAAAAAAATAGTTTTTGATATAGAGACGAGCAATCTTTTTTCTGATGTGGGTGCAAACGACCCTTCTTTATTGGATATATCTATAGTTGGAGTCTACAATTCGGAAGACGACTCTTATAAAGCGTACAAAGAAGACGAGCTTGGCAACCTTTGGCCTATTTTGGAAAATGCTGACATTTTAATAGGTTTCAATTCCGAACACTTTGATATACCGCTTTTAAACAAATACTATCCTGGAGACCTAACGGCAATAAAAAGTCTGGATATCTTAAAAGAGATAAAAAACTCCTTTGGTAGGAGAATGAAGTTGGACCAAATAGCCGAAGGAACTCTCGGAATAAACAAATCGGGCGTTGGTATAGAAGCAACAAAATGGTGGAAAAACGGAGAATATCAAAAAGTTATAGACTACTGTCTTGATGATGTGAAAATCACAAAAGAAATTTATGAATTTGCCATAACTAACAACTTTCTAAAATTCAAAGAAGACGGAAAAATAATAACCATACCACTAGATACTACAAATTGGGAAAAGGGTGGGGAAAATGCTATAACTCACACCCTCCCATTTTAATATTTGACTTTAAATAAGTATTAAGAGAATCTATTAAAAGACACTCACTCGGGAGGCAAGATGCTGGCGATTTACCTGACTTTCTCGAGACTGCTCTTTGCCTTATCTTTCGGTCTCGGCTTTTTTGCAATCTTCAAGATGATCAGAAACCCGCAAGAAAGCAAGACCAAGCTTTCCTTTCTCTTTCTGGCATCAATCATGTCAATGTTCTCTGCTTCTATGGCTGTTCTCAATCTAGCTGAAATATCCAAACTGGAATTTGCTGGAACGCCAATTGATCCCAGACTTTTGAAAGAGGGTGGGATCTACAGAAATATCGGCTACTACGAGGAAGAGAGCCTCAAGCTTTTCCTACTTGCCGATGAGGACGGATTCGTTCAGATCGTGAACGCTCCGATCCACACGGAAATAAGCCCCATGTACATAGTGAAAAAGAAGGACGGTTTGAACATCCTTGTGCCGACATGGGCAAGGAGTGAAAGAAGGAATCCTCCCAAGCTCATCAGCCCTCCGAAATCAAGAAATAACGGAGTTCTGATCGCCCGACACCCCTCCCAAACAGGAGGGGTGTTATTTTAAATAAAAACCAATACAGCAATCGCAATACAAACCCTATAGAAAATAAAAATATTCAAACTGTGATTTTTCAAAAACTTTATCAAAAAATGAATCGCCAAAATCCCCACTAAAAATGAAACTATAAAAGACAAGAGAAACGGCCATGAAAGTGAAAAAATAATTCCTTCGGAAGAAAGTTCAAAAAATTTTTTAATGCCAGATCCAAAAATAATTGGGAAAGACAAAATAAAACTAAATCTAGCAGAACTTTCCCTAGAAAGATTGCTAAGTAAACCTCCAGAAATTGTTGCTCCCGATCTTGACATACCAGGAATTACAGCCAACGCCTGAAAAAGCCCTATTTTTAGCCCTTTTTTAAGATCTAAAGAATAAAAATCTTTATCCAATTCAGATTTATTTTTATGATATCTGTCTGCTAAAAACATTATTAAGCTTCCAATCAAAAGAGATACCGCGACCAAAAAAGAACTTCTAAAAACAGTTTCCATTTTTGATTCAAGCGTTAAACCGACAACAACAGCAGGTAAAGTGCCAACAATAACCGCGAGTAAAAGATTTTTTTCCTTCTCGTCTTTTTGTTTTCCTGAAATAAATTTCAAAAAAGATAAAGCCAACCCATAAATTTCTTTTCTAAAATAAATCAAAACGGCTAAAATGGTTGCGAGCTGTAAGACCGCGTCAATTGCCAAATCATATTCCGTTCCAAAACCAAACACATCTCTAATCAAAATAAGGTGTCCGGATGACGAAATCGGCAAAAATTCAGTGGCTCCCTGAATCACCCCCAGAGTTAAAGCTTCAAATAAATTCATAGATTTCACAATAACACAGAGTTTGCTGTTTTTCTTTATGGTATAATTAAAAAATTATGGAACCGCAAATAGAACAACAAGAAAAACAAAACCCTTTATTAATACCCGTTTCGCTTATAATCGCAGGGGCTCTAATCGGAGCCGGGATTTATCTGTCCAACACCAGGCCCATATCAAAAACAGTTGGGGCGCCGATTGTAGAAGACATAATGATATCTCCCATAACAGAAGAAGATCACATTTTGGGAAATCCCAATGCAGAAGTTATGATAGTCGAATATTCAGACACAGAATGTCCTTTTTGCAAAACATTTCACAGCACAATGAAAAGAATAGTAAATGAGTATGGAAAAGACGGAAGAGTCGCTTGGGTTTATAGACATTTTCCTTTAGACCAACTACACAAGAATGCAAGAAAGGAAGCCGAAGCCACTGAATGTGCTAGAGAGCTTGGTGGCAATGCTAAATTTTGGGAATTTATAGATGAAATTTTTGTCCGAACATCTTCAAATGACGGCCTGCCTCTTACAGAACTTCCCAAAATAGCAGAAAGTGTTGGACTTAATGTTGGCCGATTTGAAAGCTGTCTTTCGAGTGGAAGACATGCGGGAAAAGTCCAGGAAGACTTTGAAGACGGCCTTAGAGCCGGTGCGAATGGCACTCCTTATTCTGTTTTGATAACCAAAAACGGAGAAAAAGTGGCTATCAATGGCGCTCAACCATTTGAAGTTTTGAAGACAATCATAGACACTGCCCTATCAAACGCCCCCCTTAGATAGCTAGAAATTCAACTCCCTCAGACTACAGTACTTACAATCAGCTTTACCACATTTTTTGTCTAAAATTTTTTCGCTCCAGACATCGTCTATAACTTCTTGAATCTCCATTTCTAATTTTTTTAGATCGTTTTTGTCTATGGGCAAAGAAACAGTTGCGCACTTACCTTTTTTATCAGGAGAAATAAAAACTAAAAACGGTAGGATTTTTCTGCCCTTCCAAGGAAAATTACCATCTAAAAGAAACTTGTAAAATACTAGCTGACGAAAATAGTTTCCGTCTGAGTTTTTTGTCTCTCCCTTTATCTGAGCAACAGACATGCTTTTTCTTGTTTTGTAATCATATACAAAGACCTCTTTCCCATTATCAATGACCGTATCCAATTTTCCGTGAATCTGAATTGCAATCTTCTGAGCGTTAAAACTACCTTCAAATATAGATTTGACCCATTTCTCGGTAAAAACTTTACCTATCGTTTTAAAATGCTCCTGCAAAGCTTCTGCAAATTTTGGAACAGACTCTCTGATATCTTCGAGCACAAGTTCTCTTTCTCTAAGAGGTAAGAACGATTCTTCAACAACCCTTTCGGAAACATCAAAAAGGATTTTTTCTATTTGATCAACTTCTTTATTATCCGAAAGCCAAACTCCAGAAATAGCTTCGTGCATTGCCGTCCCTTTGACCGCAGAGACTGACGGTGCTTGTGGCAACTGCAAGACGCTTTCATAGATAAATTTATTTGGACATTCCTTATAGTGATTTAGAGCAGTAACAGAAAGACCGTTTCCTAAAAGTAAATTTTTTGCTTCATCTAATATTTTCTGACCGTCATTTGATAAAGTGGTTTTGTTTTTTGAGAGCTGAGGTCTTGATAAATTTTCAACTGATCTTGGTATTGAAATTGTTTTAGTTAAACTTGGATCTAATTCTGATATAAAACGCAAAGCTGTTTGTCCTCCCCCGTCAAGCTCTTCATTGAAAGTTAATACAGATACATGTTTTTTAGCTCTAGTTAATGCAACATAAAAAAGTCTTCTGGCATCTCTTATGTCGTGATTACTAATATTTTTTTTAGGTAAAACAAAAGAGGCCCCGCGCGCTCTACCAATCCACGATTCCTCTGTAGCATAAGCGATAAATACATAATCAAATTCAAGCCCCTTTGAACCATGTGCTGTCATAGCTTTTAGAGGCAAATCTGGCGCTCCAACACTAACTTTTACAGATCTAGATTCAGCTGATTTCTTGTAAGAAAGCAGACTGTTTAAAAGCTCCAAAGGACTATAAACCGAAGAGTCTCTGATCAGAGATTCACAAAGCGATATTATTCCTCGCCAAACATATATTCTAGATGGGTTTTTAGCAACTATTCCCAAAAAGCCAGAAATTTCTACCAAATTGATAACAAAACCAAGTGGACCATCTTCGTTCATTTTGTCTTTTAAATCTCGGAGTCCACTCACTTTTTTATAAAAATTCTCAATCTTTCCGGCACGAAGTTCTCTAATCAATGCAGTGCCCTCTTCAAACTTTAAATTCCACATTCCCGAAGCTATTGTTCTACCAAGAGCTTCATAATTTGAGTTATCAATCAAAAATTCACAGAGATCAAAAAAAGCGGAACCGACAGGGTGGTGGAAAATATCAACACTTCTTTGAGAAGAAACTGGAACAAAATTGGATTCAAAAACTCTTATAACTCTTTCCAATTCCTTATTTCTCCTAGTAATAACCGCTATGTCTGCATTTGGTTCCTCATCCAATATCTTTTTCACCTCATCAACTAGATATTTCTCCATAGCAACACTGTCTTCGCCCACGACAACATCCACATTTTTAGCGTCTTTTTCAAGACCAGAAACAAGCTTTATTCTCAAATCTTGGCTCTCTCCATCTTCATAATTTCTTTCAATCATTGAGAAACTGGCGTCTAGAATGGCTTGGTGAGATCTGTAGTTTGTAGAGAGAGATATTGTCTTCATATCTGGCCACCTCTTTCTTAGCAACATAAAGTTTTCTACTGAAGCTCCTTGAAACCTATATATTGCCTGCTTCTCATCTCCAACAATAAAAAGATTTGGCGTTTCAAAAAATTCTGATATTAAAGCTATTATCAAATTTTGAGAATCATTTGTGTCTTGATGTTCGTCAACTAAAATATAAAGAAATCTTTCTTGAACTAATCGCAAAAACAATTCATTTTCTTTTAAAGCGACCAAAAGCTCTGTTATCAAATCATTAAAATCTATATAACCCCTATCTTTTTTTTCTTTTTCATAGCGAGCATAAACTTCTGAAAACAGCACTGTCTTTTCACACTTTTCAATCATATTGAGAGCTTCAGCTTTTAGCTCACCTTTTGTCTTTCCTCTAGAAGAGATTGATGCTTCGTCACTCTTTATCCTATCAATCTCTTGTTTTGCGTAATTTTCTACCTCATCACTTGTCAGTGCATCTTTCTTCGCTTCATCTATCGTTCTTATTATTGATGAAATATAGGCATCTGGACGGCCAACCGGACGCAAATCCTTAAAAATTTTTTCTTGGAGTATCTCTCTAATCAACATTTCCTGATCTACATCAGTCAACTGTTTAAAACCCTCAAGATGAAGAAAGTGTTCTGGATATTCAGACATCATACTTGAAGCGAAACTGTGAAAAGTAAAAATACCAACCTCATGCGCCCTATTGCCTATTATTTCTCCCAATTTTTCCCTCATCGCCCTCACACCTGCGTCTGTATAGGTAATCGCCAAGATACCAGATGGTGGAGTGTCGGTCTTTTTTAATATATTAGCTATCCTTAGTGTCAGAATTGATGTTTTTCCTGTTCCTGGGCCGGCTATGACCATAACAGGACCGTCTATGCTATCTACGGCCATTTTTTGCTCAGGATTTAGTTGGGAGTATTTTTTATCAAAAAGATTTTCTGGCATAAATAAATTTTATCACGAGTCCAAATTTGTCCTAATTTATATTCTTGACTTATATTCTTAAAATGTTTTAATTATAAAAGACCGAGGATAGTACAATTCCTAACTAGGAGGGTTTGTGCAAGATGCACTCCTGATCAGTATCATCTTCATCGGAACCATCATCCTTTCCACTGGTATCAAGCGCCTCTCAAGACAGTACTACCAGAGAAAGATGTATGGGATGGTGTTCACGGAGGAGGCGTTGGTGAAGACCTACCTGCTCATATTCGGTGGCTCCTTCACTATTTCGGTGGGGATAGTTCTTCTTTTCCTCAACTTGAGATGATTCGTAAACACAGAGGCGTCCCAATTACTGGGACGCCTCTTCTGCTTAATCAACAACCTTCTCTAATTTTCTTAAATTTTAAATTAATTTCTTGGTGTATCATATATGATATACTAAGAAATATTTGTTTCATCTTGTTTCCTCATAATATCTGTTTTTCTACTTTCTATTTCCTCCAAAAGCTAAAAGCTAGTGACTATCTATTAGTACCCCCTCAATCTATTTATTTTCTCGTGCTGGCGAATCTTTTCATGTGCCTTGGCCTCAATCTGCCTTATACGCTCTCTGGTGACACCAAACACTTTGCCCACTTCTTCAAGTGTGTGTGTAAAGCCATCCACAAGGCCGTGGCGCATTTCTAGGATCTTTCTTTCTTTTATAGGAAGGTCATCTAAAATCTCTCTAACCTGATCGGCAATAATTCTACGAGAAGATTCTTGATCCGGTGAAAGAATTTTGTCATCAGCCAAGAAGTCTCCGAGCTTACTCTTTCCATCATCTCCATCGTCTCCAACAGGACTCTCCAAAGAAACAGTTCCTTGGTCAATCTTTTCTATCTGAAAAATCTTTTCAACATCCAAGTTCATCTCTGCCGCAATTTCCTCCGGAAGAGGATCTCTGCCCAAGTCTTGTGTGAGTCTTCTTACAACTTGTTTGTATTTGGCAATGGTTTCAACCATATGTACCGGAACTCTAATGGTCCTTGACTGGTCGGCCAAAGCCCTGGTTATGGCCTGCCTAATCCACCAAGTAGCATAGGTTGAAAATTTATAACCCTTTTTCCAATCAAACTTATCAACTGCTTTAAAGAGACCCAGATTCCCCTCTTGAATAAGGTCTAAAAGAGTAAGATCTGGAGATCTACCGACATATTTTTTGGCAATTGAGACAACGAGGCGAAGGTTGGCTCTGGCAAGCAAGTTTTTTGCCTCTTCATCTCCAGCTTCAATCCTCTTCGCCAACTCTTTTTCCATACCGCCTGTAATCAAAGGATACTGCCCTATTTCCTTCAAATACATTTGAATAGAGTCGTAAGATGAGTCACCTTTAGAATATTTATAAGTATCTTTCTTAACTTCATCGCTCGGAAGCTCCAAAAGACCGCCACCTTCAAGAATATCAATGCCTGTTGTTCTAAATTTCTCGTAAAGTTCTTCAAGAAAGATAATATCTTCTTCTACCGTTGGAAACTCTCTTAATATCTCGTCAAAAGTTACAAAACCTCTGTCTCTTCCTTTAAGTAAGAGCTTTGAAACTTTTGATTCTATCTCCTGAGCTTTTTTTGTCTGCTTTTTTTCTTTTTTTACTTTTGGTTTTTTAGAAGTTGTTTTTTTCTTAACAGAAGAAATTTTCTTTTTCTTTTTCGGCAACTTCTTTTTTACAACCTTTGATTTCTTTTTAATCTTATTCGCAACCTTTTTTATTTTTTTTATTTTTTTGGGCATATATTTTTTATTAAAATAATAATTTACCAACTAACTTGCGGATTGGGATTTTTTCTCCTCGTAAAATCCGTCAATTTATTTGAAATTTCCTGACAAAGCGCCAAAAGCCTTTTTTGTTCTTTCTCATTGCCTTCGCTTTCCGCCTTCTGCAATTCCTCCATAGCTTTTTTAAACTCATCCTTTATTCGCTCCTCTTCAAAATGAAGGAATAGCTCTGCTATGTCCTTTTTAAGCTTCTCATCATTTTCGTAATAAGCTTCAGCTTCAAAGACAAGCTCCTCTTTTTCTGGCAAAAGAAGGGCCTCTGTATTTTTTGCGTATTCAGCTCCGGCAATTTCTGACAAAGTTTTTCTCAAATCATTTGTAGAAATTGCCGGATTTTTTACAGTTTCCTGCCAAAAAAGCACAGAGATAATCTTTCTTTCGACAAAATTTTTTCGACTAACAATGTTTTCTTCTTTTTGAACGGTCTTAGAATGTCCTCCATCTACTTCTGGAAGTTTAGCATTTTTCAAATCTTGCCAGATAGCCTCCTCTCTCAATCCTGTCTTCTTTGAGATCTGGGAGACGAAATGAGATTGTTCCATGGTGCTCTTAAGCATTGCAACGAATGGTAATATTTTTAACTCAACTTCCTTTGCCAACCTTCTTTTATCTTTTACTTCTTCCAAAAGATGATCTAAATAGAAATCTATTAAATGTTTGGAATTTTTTAAAGAAGCTTTCCATTTTTCAATATCTTTATCTATGAGATCCGAAGGATCAGAACCCTTTGGGAGCTCGGCTATCTTTACCTCCATTCCCATAGAAAGAGCCAGTACTGCCGATTTTATAGCGGCTTTAAAACCAGCCTTATCGGAATCAAAAGCCATCAAAATCTTGTTTGAAATTCTTCGAAGTTTTTCCAAATGGCCAAAAGTAAAAGCTGTTCCAGAAGTGGCCACCGTATTTGAAAATCCTGCTTGATGACAAGAAAGAGTGTCCATCTGACCTTCAACTAAGATTGCATAATCCTTTAGTCTAATGTTTGTCTTTGCTGTATGAAATCCATACAAAACTTCGCTTTTGTTAAAAAGAGATGTTTCCGGACTGTTCAAATACTTTGGAGCATTTTCACTTTCTTTTAATATTCTCCCCGAAAAAGCAATGACTCTTCCAGCTGAATCAAAAATAGGAAAAATTATTCTTCCACGAAATACATCGTAGTATAAGTCTTGCCCTTCTTTTCTCTCCTCTTTTTTCTTTATAAGACCAGCCTTGAAAAGCTCTTCTTCGCTAAAACCTTTGCTTTTCAAGTGTTCGAACAGAAGTCTCCATTCATCTGGAGCAAACCCTATTCGCCAATCTTTAATTGTTTCATTTTTTATTCCCCTTTTTTTTAGATAGTCAGTAGAATCTTTTGAATTTTTTATTTGATTTTCAAAAAATTCAGTTGCTGAATCCATAGCTTTGTAGAGGCGTTCTTTTTCGCTCTTTTCTCTATTATCAACCCTTTCTATCTCAACACCGGCCCTATCAGCCAAAATTTTAAGAGATCCGACAAAGTCCGTCCCCTCAAAATCTTGCACAAAAGAAAATATGTCTCCCTTGGCGCCACAACCAAAACAGTAGTAAGAATTTCTGGATGGAGACACGAAAAAAGACGGTGTTTTTTCGTTATGGAAGGGGCATTTTGCCTTGAAGTTGCTTCCTGCTTTTTCGAGTTTAATGTATGAACTGAGTACTTCAACGACATCCAGCTTTTCTTTTATTTTTTCTACAGTGGATGACATTTAGTGTTTGAATTTTTATTCTTGGAGAGATTCCAGCTCCTTTATCATCTTGTTCTTTGGACTATCTTCAAAGCCCGTTCCTGCCGGTATAAGGCGTCCAATAATGACATTTTCCTTTAAGCCGACTAAATTGTCTTCACTTCCTTTAATAGCGGCTGCAATAAGAACTCTAGTAGTGTGTTGGAAAGACGCAGAAGAAAGGAAACTCTTACGAGAAAGTGAGACCTCTGTAATACCCATAAGCACGGGCTCGCTTTTGGCTTCCTCTCCCCCCTTCTCTTTAGCCAAATTATTTTCTCTCTCAAGCTCGCCCTCCTCAACCACATCCCCTCTTGTAAATCCAGTTCCACCAGCATCTTTTATCTTCCTTCTTGAAAACATTTGTCTGATAATAATTTCAATATGTTTTCTTGAAACCGTTTCTCCTTGAAGTTCGTAAGGTTTGCTAATTTCTTGAATAATGTAGTTTTGAGTAGCTTCTCTGCCGGCATACTTAAACAGCTCATCAAGATCAGCTGAACCATCTGTCAACAAATCTCCTTTTTTAACTTTATCTCCAACTTTAACCAAGATCATTCTGTTAGGAGTTACTGGATACTCTATCTTATCCTTTGTCTTTGATTTCTCATCCGGAAGAATGACGATCATTCTTTCAGCTCCTTCTTTTTTAATTTCTGAAATTATCCCATCAAGATGGCTTATTACTGCTGGATTCTTTGGCTTTCTGTTTTCAAAAATTTCTTCAACACGAGGCAAACCTTGGGTAATGTCCCCGCCAACAGAAGCTGTTCCTCCGGCATGGAAAGTTCTCATTGTAAGCTGAGTGCCCGGCTCTCCAATTGCTTGAGCGGCCACAGTTCCAACAGCTTCTCCCATATCAATAATTTTATTCTTTCCCAAATCTGCGCCATAGCACTTCACGCAAACCCCTCTAAGAGATTTACACACCAAAGGAGATCTGACTACAACCTCTTTTACCCCTTTTGATTCAGCGAGAAGTGAATCTTGTTTTGTAAGGAAATGACCTTTTTTGAACAAAACCTCTCCTTCTGGAGAAACCATATCTTCAGCCAAAAATCTTCCTTTTATATTTTTTGAGAGAGAAATTTCTATACCAGCTGAATTAACCGAGCTGATTTTTATACTATCTTTAGTTCCGCAATCTTCTTCAGAGACAATAGCGTCTTGTGCAACATCAAAGAGTCTTCTGGTTAGATATCCGGCTCGTGCAGTGTTAAGCGCTGTATCAGTCAGACCCTTTCTAGATCCGTGAGTAGTAATGAAGTATTCAAGAGGAGTGAGACCTTCTTTTGAACAAGACAAAACTGGAAATTCAATCGTCTCTCCAGCAGTGTTTGTAATGAGACCTTTCATACCAGCCATTTGTGTAAGCTGAGCCACAGATCCTCTGGCGCCAGACTTCAACATATCAAATACTGGACTGTTTTTATCAAGAGTATCTGGAACGAGTTTTTCTATTTCACCCTTAGCTTGGTGCCAAATTTCCGTATTTTTTCTCTGGCGTTCCTCTTCTGACAAAAGACCCATATTGAACTGCTCTACAACTTCATCTGATTGTTTTTGAGCTTTTTCAATAATTTCCCATTTGCTTTCAGGAATCTTAACATCATCAATTCCAAATGTAATTCCCGACTGAGTTGTGTATCGGAATCCAAACGCCTTTATTTTGTCCAAAATTGGAGGAACATTTTCAACTCCATATTTTTCTATTAGATCGTCAACAATTCCAGCCATTTTTTTCCTATCTACTTCCTGATTCAAGAACGGATAATCTTTCGGAAAGACAGAGTTGAACAATAATCTACCGACAGTTGTTTCAAAAATTTTTCCGTCAAAATCCTTGTACTTTAGAGTTTCTGTAGCGAGAACTTTGATTGGAGCTCTCAAGCCGACTTCGCCAAAGTCGTACGCTGTAATTGCGCTATTTGGTGTAGGAAATATTTTTCCAGCGCCTTTTTCTTCAGCAACAATTTTTGTCATCCAGTAACAACCAAGAATAATGTCCAATTTATCTATTGATACAACAACATTTCCGCTACCTGGCTTTAGGATGTTTTTATCTGAAGCCATTATTTTTTTAGCTTCGGCTTGAGCTTCTTCTGAGAGAGGAACATGAACTGCCATTTGGTCTCCGTCGAAATCGGCATTGAATGCGGTACAAACAAGCGGATGTACTTGTATAGCATTTCCTTCAATAAGAACCGGCTTAAAGGCCTGAATACCCAATCTGTGCAAAGTAGGAGCGCGATTCAAAAGAACATACTTATCGTGTATTACATCTTCCAAAATCGCCCAAACTTCAGGGATTCCGTCTTCTATCAATCGGCTAGCACCTCTAATATTAAATGCCAGTTCTTTTTTTATAAGCTCTGAAATAACAAATGGCTTGAAAAGTTCTAACGCCATATGCTTTGGAAGACCGCATTCGTGAAGTTTCAAATCTGGACCGACAACAATAACCGATCTTCCAGAGTAATCTACACGCTTTCCAAGAAGATTTTGTCTGAAAAGACCTCTTTTTCCTTTTAAATTATCTGCCAAAGATTTAAGCGGTCTTCTTTGAGCCAAACTTCCCGCAGCTGAAACCGCACTGCCGTGACGAATAGAGTTGTCTATGAGAGCATCCACCGCTTCCTGTAAAATTCTTTTTTCATTTCTCAAAATAACATCCGGCGCCATTATTTCTTTCAGTTTCTTCAAACGATTGTTTCTGTTTATAACCCTTCTGTAGAGATCGTTTACATCAGAAGTAGCGTATCTTCCTCCGTCCAATGGAACCATCGGCCTCAATGCCGGTGGTATTACAGGAATTCTAGTCAAAAACATCCACTCAGGTCTTACTCCGGACTTTATCATCTGCTGGATAAGACTTATTCTTTTGTTTATTTTTGGAGTCTCCAAAGCGCTCGCTTTTTCAATAGAAGCGTTTAGATTCTCAAGTAATTTATTCAAATCCAACTTCTTAAGGAGAGAGTAAATGGCTTCAGCGCCAATCCCCGCTTCAAACATCGTTCCGTATTTCATTGAGAAATTGTGGAACTCTACTTCGTCTAGAACTTTGCCCTCAATAACTCCTTCTATATCTCTCTTTGTGTTAAGCAAAAGCTCTTTAAGCATTTCTTTGGATTTTTCATCCTGAAGATTTTTTACTTTGGCTTTATATTCCGAGTCCAAATCTTTAAGAATTCTCTGCTTCTCTTCTTCATGAACTTTGGTCACAATATAACCAGCAAAATAGATTACTTTCTCAAGTTCTCCAGAAGGGATTCCTAAAATCAAAGAAAGTCTGGATGGCATTGATTTCAAAAACCAAATATGACTCACTGGGCTAGCAAGCTCAATATGACCCATCCTTTCTCGGCGAACTATAGATCTGGTGATTTCCACCCCGCACTTTTCACAGACTATGCCTTTAAATCTTATTCCTCTGTATTTTCCGCAATAACATTCATAGTCTTTGTCTGGACCGAATATTTTTTCATCAAATAGACCGTTTCTTTCACTTCTTTGTGTTCTGTAGTTTATGGTTTCAGGTTTTGTTATTTCACCAAAAGACCATTCCTTTATTCTCTCTGGAGAAGCAAGTCTTAGAACAATTGAGCTAAAATCATTAAGATTTGAATTTTTTGTTTTCATGGTTTTAAAAATTTTTTATTATTCTTCAGTTTCTTCTTGCTCTTCCGACCTTTCTCCCCCCTCAAGATTTATATCAAGAGATAATCCTCTTAAGTTGTTGAGCAAAACATTAAACGATGCTGGTGTTCCTAGATTGCTTATCTTTTCCCCCTTTACTATCGCATCAAACGCCGCCGATCTTCCTATAATGTCGTCAGACTTTATAGTGAGCATTTCCCTTAGGGTGTGTGCAACACCGTGTCCCAAGAGAGCCCACACTTCCATTTCTCCAAATCTCTGTCCTCCACCCTGTGCTTTACCTCCAAGAGGCTGTTGAGTAATAAGAGAGTATGGTCCGATAGAACGCATGTGAATTTTGTCTTCAACCATATGGTGAAGTTTTAATATATACATATACCCTATTGCTACCCTCTGATTAAAAGCTTGACCTGTTCTTCCATCATAAAGCTCTACTTTTCCATCTTCGCTAAATCCAGCTTTCTTTAACTCTTCTTTTATTTCAACATCTGTTGCTCCTGCAAATGGCGGAACAATTGCTTGATAACCTAAGGTATTTGCCGCAAGACCCAAATGCATTTCCAAGATCTGTCCCAAGTTCATTCTTGAAGGAACTCCAAGTGGTGTGAGGATTATGTCTATCGGAGTTCCATCTGCCATATAAGGCATATCTTCTACCGGAAGGATTTTTGAAATAACTCCCTTATTTCCGTGTCTTCCAGCAAGTTTGTCTCCAACAGACACAGCTCTAAGTTGAGCTACTTCTATATGAATTCTTTTTATAATTCCAGACTCTAATTTGTCTCCTTTTTCTCTTGAAAATACCTGAACATTTATAACTCTTCCTCTCTTTCCATTTTCCATTCTCTTGGAGGTGTCTTTTACATCACGAGCTTTTTCACCAAAAAGTGATCTCAAAAGACGCTCTTCTGGGGTGAGTTGTGTTTCTCCTTTTGGAGTAATCTTTCCAACTAAAATATCTCCCGGACGCACTTCAGCTCCGATTCTGACTATTCCGTCTTCAGCCAAATTTCTAAGTTTGCTCTCTCCAACATTTGGAATGTCGCAAGTGGTAACTTCTGGTCCAAGTTTTGTGTCTCTGACATTTACAACAAACTCCTCTAAGTGAATTGAGGTAAACTTGCTTTCTCTTACAAGTCTTTCAGAAACGATAATAGCGTCTTCGTAGTTTGCTCCAGACCAAGACATAAAGGCGACAAGTATGTTTTGTCCCAACGCCATTTCTCCGTTTGCCGATGAAGAGGTGTCTGCCAAAACATCACCTTTTTTTATTTTCTGACCAACTTCAACGCTTGGTCTCTGGTGAAATGCCGTAAACCCATTTGTTCTTGAAAATGTAACTAGCTTATATTCACGCTCTTTTCCTTTACTGTTTTTTACGACAATCTTTTTTCCATCTACAGAAACAGCTGTTCCGTCTTCTTCTGCAATTACTAGTCTTCCTGTATCTCTAACAGCGTCGCCTTCTACTCCAGTGGCTACCAAAGGAGCTTCTGGGATAATGCAAGGTGTTGCTTGTTTTTGCATGTTGGAGCCCATCAGAGCTCTGTTTGCATCATTGTGATCCAAAAAAGGAATCATTGAAGTTGCAATAGAAAATGCCTGATTTGTGGCAACATCTATAAAATCTACTTTTGATTTCTGAATTGTCTGAGGTTTTCCAGCAGATCTGACTTCCACTTGATCAGAAGTTATTTTTCCATCTGCGTCATATGGAGTAGCTGCGTGAGCAATATTATATTTCTCTTCCTCTAATGCATTTAAATAAACAATTTCTCCGGTAATTTTTCCTTTTTCAACTTTTGCATAAGGAGTCTCTATCATTCCAAATTCATTGAGTCGAGCATAAACTCCTAAGCGCAAAATAAGACCGATGTTTGGACCTTCTGGTGTGTGAATTGGGCAAAGTCTGCCATAGTGGGAAGGGTGTACATCTCTCACCTCAAAGCCGGCTCTTGCTCGTGAAAGTCCTCCAGGACCAAGAGCTGATAGTGTCCTCATATGCTCTATTTCAGTAAGAGCATTTTCCTGTTGCATAAACTGAGAAAGCTGGTTGGTGGTAAAAAACTCTTTCATTCTTGCCTGAAGAGGTTTTGGGCTTATGAAATGCACAGGGAGCGTAACATCCGTATCAATAGTGGACATTCTGTTCTGTATATTTCTCTTTATCTGAGACATTCCAACTCTAATCTTCTGCTGGAACATTTCGCCAACATATCTAACTCTTCTTGAACCAAGGTGGTCGATGTCGTCTGCTTCTGAACCTGGAGTTGTGTTGAGATGAATGATGTGAGAAATAATTGTGGCGATATCATCAAGAGCAAGAGTCCTTTTGGCGATATCTTTATCATCCATTGATTTTCCAAATCTGCTATTGAACCTAAATCTTCCAACTTTTGAAAGATCGTATCGTTCACTGCCAAAAATAGATTCAAAAAATTCTTTGGCATTTTCAGCTGTCGCCAAATCACCATCTCTTAGTTTCTTGTGTATTTCTATAAACGCATCGTCTTGAGTTTTGGTGTGGTCTTTTGCGAGAGTTTTTTCAATCATGGCCTTTGAACCCTCCACTTTCTTGAACAGGTCCATAATCTCTTTTTCATTTTTTGCTCCAAAGACTTTAAGGAGAATCGTTGCTGGAAACTTCCTTTTTTTATCTATTCTTGCGTATATAGCACCCTCCAAATCAGTCTCAAACTCAATCCAAGCACCTCTGGAAGGAATTATTTTTGATCCAAAAACAGTCCTGCCTCTTATCGCTTGGCTGGTGAAGAAAACCCCGAAGGAACGAGCGAGCTGTGGCACCACCACTCTTTCAATACCACTGATTATAAATGTGCCGTGAGAAGTCATAAGAGGAAAGTCTGCCATGAAGATTTCCTGCTCCTTCTCTGTCTTTTGTATAAAATTCTTGAGTCTAACGCGAACTTTCAAAGGCGCTTCGTATGATAGCTTGTTGTCCTTTGCGTAATATTCGTCGTATTTGGGCTTTTCAAGCTCAAAACCAACAAAGTCAAAAACAAATTTTTTCTCAGAAAAATCTTTTATTGAAGAAAATTCTTCAAAAACCTCTTTGAGTCCATACTTGACCAACCAGTCAAAGCTCTCAAGTTGAGACTTTACCAGATTGGGACTCTCCACCATTGGTGGCTTGTACTTACTGAAATGTTTTTTTTCCAACTTCACTTTTGTTGTTGTATTTTTCATGGCAAATAAAAAGCAAAACCCGCCCGGTCTTCCCTAGGCGTTTTAATAAACTATTAATTTATGAGAATTTGGATTGCAAGATCCCCAGAAGCTCCTCTCGGAGAAAAACGATTAACCGCAACTTCGTTTTCTGTCCATAACTCAATCTTGCCGAAGTGGGGGTAATTGTACTCATATTTTTAACCTCGTCAAGGAGCTATCCACAGAAAAGGGCCTCTATTTACGAGGCCCTCCGTTTTGGTACAGGAGAATGTCAGATTCCTCAATTTCCCAGTGTACAATGCAACGAGCGTCCTCCTCTGGTTCGCAACAACCACACTCCATGTCATCTTCCCAGGCCATGAGCAATCCTTCTGGAGTACGAAAAACATGTGGCCCATAACCATGAACACCGCTGAGAATACAACTCGCGAGATAACCATCCTCGCGATAACCGATGACATATTCTTGGCGCGGAACAATGATACCACACTCAACAGACATTTTTACTCCCTTTTTGGTTTATGGTTTCTGTTCTGTAGCCAGACTAGCAAAACCGAAAAATATTACAACCGAACACAACATTCCAACATTCTGCAGAATATCGGAATGTTGTTATTAATTTCCATTCTTTTTTCGTCATTCATCATTCCTTATTCTTTCCCCTCTTCCACTCCTCTATTTTTTTATGATGACCGGACAAAAGAACCTTGGGAACTTTATATTTTTTACCTTTGTATTCAAAAACCTCCGGACGAGTATAGACTTCGTGAGAAGAAACCCTTCTTTCCTCCAAAGAATCAAATTTGCCCAGTACGCCCTCAACCTGACGAGAAATAACATCTACTAAAATCATTGCTGGAAGCTCCCCACCAGTTAGAACAAAAGGGCCAACAGAAACTTCTTCCATCTTAAAAACTTTCTTCACCCTTGCATCAATACCCTCATATCTTCCACAGACAATAATTACATCATTAAAATTTTTTGATACTTTTTGAGCGTATTCGTTTGTAAATTGTTTTCCACCTGGGGTAAGAAAAATTATCTTTACCTTTTTCTTTTTCCCTTTGGCCTTGGCAATGGCTTTAACTACGGGCAGAGCTTGAATAACCATTCCTGGACCTCCACCGAAAGGCGCCCTGTCTACTCTCAAGTTTTTATCGCTTGTAAAATCTCGAGGATTATAAAAACGAACCTTTATTTTTTTATCCTCTATTGCTCGCTTCAAAATAGACTCTCCTAAATAAGAGTCGAAAGATTTTGGGAAGAGGGTGATGATGTGGAAAGTCATTATTAGTAAGCAGTATTTAGTAAACAGTAATTAGATTATCTTTTTCTCACATAAACTCAAGTACAAAAAAACAGCCATTCCGATAAACTGAAATGGCTGTTTTTTGTCTACTATCTACTGTTTACTGTTTACTGTCTACTGTCTACTGTTTACTGTTTACTGTTTACTTACTATTCCAATTTCAAGTCTTCAAGCGCTTGGTCCACATCCTTTGTCTTTCCTTCCTGTCTCACCCCTTCTGGCTCATTTATCTTCAAATTCACTCGCGCATTATTTTTCATTCCAACAACTCGTAGAAGTGTTCTGATTGCCTTGGCGGTATTTCCAGATCTTCCAATTATTTTCCCCATATCTGCTGGATTTACGTCCAAAGTTATGAGCACACCCATTTCATCAACGGTTCTGTTGATTTTTACATCTTGCGGATTATCAACAAGCGCCTTAACTACAAACTCCAAAAACTGTGCGTCTCTTTCCATGTTCTTTCATTACTACTGATAAATCATGCAGTATAAAACTCTGCACTATTTCAAAATTATTGCACAAAAAATTTGCTATGACAAATTTTTATGACTGAGGAGCGTTTTCTTCTGGAGAAGTCTCTGCCGGCGCTTCTTCCTTAGGAGCTTCTTCTGCGGTCGGAGCTTCTGCTCCTTGAGGTTCGGGGGTAGGCTCTTGAGGAGCTTCTTGTTCTGCCTCCTTAGGTACTTCTTCCGTTTTTACTTCTGCGTCTGTAGATTCTGACGCCTCTGGAGCTTCTTTGGCTATAGGAGATTTCTTTGGCAATACATTTCTCTTTTTGCCTTCTATTATTTTTTTGCTTATCAAAAGATTGTGAAGCGTGTCAGTCGGTTTTGCTCCTTTTGAAATCCAGTATTTTATTCTTTCAGCATCAAAAACCTCATTCTCTTTTCTAGGATCATAAGAACCGAGTCTTTCAAGATATTTTCCGCTTTTTGTGCTGTTTTTAGAATCAGTCAAAACAACCCTAAAAGTAGGTTCGTGTTTTCTGCCTGTTCTTTGAAGTCTTATCCTTAACATTGCGTATGGAGCAATATGCTAACAGAAACACTCCAATCGGTCAATCTCATAAAATGGCGATATTCAAAGCTTTCTGGTATATTGTGAAATATTCATAAATATGGCCCGACAAAATAAAACCTATACTGGAAAAATAACAGTAGGCTCACGAGGGGTGGGCTATTTTAATATTGAAGAATTTCCCGAAGACATTGAAATCCCTACCCACCTCTTAAACACCGCTTTAAACAACGACGAAGTTGAAATAGCTCTTTTAGCTGAAGTGGCTGGTTCCAGAAGACAGGGAGAAGTTTTAAAAATAATCAAAAGAGCAAAAACTTCTTTCGTGGGGACTCTAGAAAACAACAACGGCAATGATTTCTTTTTTCTAAAAGCAGATGACAAAAGAATGTATAAAGACATTTTTGTTCACGCGTCAAAATCTCAGGGTGCAAAATCAAAAGATAAAGTTTTGGTGGAAATAATCAGCTGGAAAGATCCTCAAAAAAGCCCTGAAGGAAGGGTGTTAAGAATCATAGGAAGAAAAGGGCTTCACAATGTAGAAATGGAGGCCATTGTCCTAGAAAGAGGTTTTGATCCAAAGTTTCCTGAAGAAGTAGAAAAAGAAGCAAAAAAAGTTGCCGACAGAGAGAAGGCGCGGTTTGAAGAAGAGGTTTCTGGAAGAAGAGATATGAGAAGCGTTACGACATTTACCATAGACCCAGCTGATGCAAAAGATTTTGACGACGCGATCTCCTTTGAAAAAATCGGTGAAGATGAGTACGAAATAGGAGTGCATATTGCCGATGTGTCTCACTATGTTGAAGAAGGGACGGTGTTGGATAAAGAAGCGGAAAAAAGAGGAACATCGGTGTATCTGGTGGATCGCACCATACCAATGCTTCCGGAAATACTTTCAAACGACCTTTGTAGCTTAAATCCAAATGTTCCACGCCTGACATTTTCCGCTGTCTTCAAGATAAATGGCAAAGGTAAAGTGAGTGAAAGATGGTTTGGTAAAACAGCAATACATTCAGACAAAAGATTTACATACGAAGAAGCTCAGGAAAACATAAATAAAGGAGAGGGAGAATATTTGGAAGAACTCAATACTCTAAACAAAATTGCAAAAATATTTCAAAAAGAAAAATTTGAAAACGGAGCTATTGAATTTGAAACCGAAGAGGTCCGTTTTGAATTGGATAAAGATGGCAAGCCAATAAGAGTTTATAAAAAAGAGCGTCTGGACACTCACAAGCTGGTGGAAGAATTTATGCTTTTAGCAAACAGAGAAGTAGCTCACTTTATGAACGCTGAAGCTAAAAAGACGGGACACAAGGGTTCTTTTATATACAGAATTCACGATCTACCAGACAAAGAAAAGCTCTTGAATCTTCAGACATTTATCAGAGCCCTAGGTCATGATCTGCACCTTGAAAAAAATGGAGAGGTTCGCGCTTCAGAACTCAACAGGATAATGAAGGAAGTGGAAGGAAAACCAGAAGAATCTCTAGTAAAAACAGCGTCCATAAGATCAATGTCAAAAGCAATATACTCAACAAAAAACATAGGACACTTCGGATTGGGATTTGAGTTTTACACACACTTTACTTCCCCAATCAGAAGATACCCTGACCTTTTGGTGCACCGACTTTTGTTTAGATATTTAAAGAAAGGAAAAATCGGACAAGATGAATTTGCAAAATACCAGAATCTTGCTGAAGAAGCTTCTGAGAAAGAGCTCTCTGCCGCAGAAGCAGAAAGAGCTTCCATCAAATACAAGCAAGTAGAGTTTATGCAGGACAAAGTGGGCGGAGTTTTCGAAGGAACAATATCCGGAGTTTCAGAATGGGGTGTTTATGTTGAAGAAAAAGAGATAAAAGCAGAAGGAATGGTCAGATTGAGAGATATGACAGACGATTTTTACGAATTGGATCAAAAAAATTACTGCCTCATAGGACAGCAAACAAAGAAGAAATACTCGCTTGGAGATACAGTCAAAGTAAAGCTCGTTAATGCAGATATGGATAGAAGAACTCTGGATTTCGTATTTGCAAACTAGCTCCCGCAACAGTCTTCTAACTTCTGTTGTTTATTTTTTCTACCTACTGATTACTAACCACTGTTTACTGATTACTTTTTATTTAGCCACAACTACCGCTTCTTCAAATTGAATAGAAAGCACTTTTGAAACACCACTTGAGTTCATTGTGATTCCGTAAATAATACCAGCTCGCGACATTGTCTCTCTGTTGTGAGTGATTAGAATTAGCTGTGAGTGTTTTGAAAGATTTTCAATCATATCTCCATATTTTCTAGAGTTTGCTTCATCAAGAGCCGCATCTGTTTCGTCAAGAATTATGAATGGGGGCGGATTTACTTGAGACATTGCAAAAAGAAGAGCTATTGAAGTAAGTGCCCTTTCTCCTCCGGAAAGCATTACCAAACCTTTTATTTTCTTTCTAGGTAAAGATACGAAAATATCTATTCCCTCTCGAGTTTCTTCATCTTCATTTTCTTCTTCGGAAATCTCTTCGTCCTCTTCTTTTAATTTTTTCTTTTCAATTCTAGTCACAATAAGCTCCGCCTTTCCTCCACCAAACATAAGCTCAAAAAAGTTTTGAAACTCCTTATTTATTTTCGTTATTCCTTCATAAAATTCCTGATCAATCTTTTCTCCCAATTCGGTTATAAGCTTTTTGAGAGATTCTGCAGATTTTTCCAAATCTTCAATCTCTCTCTCCAGAAACATATCCCTTTCATTTGTTTCCTGATACTCTTTCATCACTTCATCACTTCCAGATAGACCAGCGTCTTCCAAACGAATTTTTATTTTTTCTATGACCCTCCTTCTTTCTTCTTGAAGATGTCTGTCTTCGGACACAACACTCTCCACAGACAAAGCGCTACCCTCTGAAGATATCTTTAGAGAGTCGTAGTCCAAAACTGATCTGCCAGCAAGCAAAGCACATTCCTCTCTTTCGCGCTTAAAATTCTCTTCTTCAATCTTTCGTTTTTCTTCTCTTGAGTACAAGACCGACAGCTCGCCATTTACCTGATTTTCTTCAGACATTATTCTGAAAAGAGTTTTCTCAGCGTCTCTATTTGAATCTTTTTCTTTTTCTATATCGGACTTTAATTTACCGTACTCATTTTCGAGTTCTTTTTCTGAATTTTGAACAACCTTCAGCTTTTCCTCCACGGATCTTTTTTCCTCAGAAAGTTTTTCAATGGCTTTTTCAGACTCTTTTATTACAAGATCGTTTCTCTCTTCTTTTTTACTACCCAAAAACACCTCTATAGAGCTCTTTATAGATCGTATAATCTGCTTTACAACAGAAATATCTGAGGCGCTCTCCGCCTCTCCTGCCAATTTTATTATGTCCTTTGAAAGACCTTCGACATCTTTTAAAAGAACCGTCTTGTGCTCATCTGAAGATGATATTTCTTTTTGTTTTTTTATAATCCTCTCTTCAGAAAAAATTTCTCCCTGTATTCTACCGAGGTGCTGAAACAAAGTATCTTTTTCCCTCCTCACATCTTGTATTCTCTTTTCAAGATCTATTAGATGTTCACTTTTTTTATCTTTTTGAGCGGAATTTTCCAAAACTTGTTTAGCTTGAGAAAGTTCCTCCGCTAGAGATTTCTTTTTTGTTTCAAGAGGAAAAATTTTTTCCGATATCTCTTTTTTTACTTCCTCAAGATAGATGGACTCTCTTTTCAAATATTCTTTTGCCAGACTTACCAAATCATCTTTCATCTGGCTGACCTTTTCAATTTTCTCCGCCTGTTTTTTTAAAAATCTCAAATGAGGCGCTATCTCTTTTCTCAAAGCTTCTACCTGGCTGATGTTTTCTACCGTTTTTAATAGCTTTTTTTCGCTTTCCTGCCTTTTATATTGGTAAATTTTTAAACCAAGAGCGTCTTCTATCATCTCCCTTCGTTCCTTTGTATTTGAATTTAAAATCCTGTCCGCTTCACCTTGAGAAATTATATGGTGCCCAGATGCTCCAATATGAGCGGGAGCGAGAAGCTCAATAACATCCTTGAGTCTAACCTGGCTTCCATTTATCAAATATTCATTTACACCGTCTCTATGAACCACTCTTTCTATTGAAACTTCCGGAAAGTCTATGTTCAAAAATTTTTTTGAATTATCAAAAACCACTTTGGCCGAAGCTCTATTTGCGCGTGGAGAATCGCCTCCTCCATTCCAAATCAAATCTTCTCCCTTTTTCCCGCGAAGAGACTTGATTGATTGCTCTCCTAAAACAAAACGAAATGCTTCAGCGACATTTGATTTACCGCTTCCATTTGGACCAACAATTGCTGATATTGGCGTATTGAATTCCAAGACGCTTTTTTTAGCGAAAGATTTAAATCCAGAAAGTTCAATACTTTTTAAGTTCATCCCGTTAGAAGTTAATTACAGATATTAATTTATCACAGCGAGAAGCCGTA
>CAZDXF010000005.1:0-45448 GCA_964509605.1 uncultured Candidatus Saccharibacteria bacterium | reverse complement strand
TGCGAGGACTTGCGTTGCAAGTCCCCCCACTAGGAATCGAACCTAGATCAATTGCTTAAAAGGCAACTGCTCTACCACTGAGCTATGGGGGGATAAAACAAAACAAAATATAACCAAATTATAAGAGTATGTCTATAGATTTAAAACAAATCTCTCTAATGCGACATCTAGATCAAGCGCACCTTTTCTGTCTTCGTGATAAATTTTTACAAGCTCCGAAGACATATTTAAAAGTTCTTTTCTTGAAAAATTTTTTGCAAAACTGGCAGATTTTTTAAAAACAAAAGGGTTGAGCCCCGCTTCCTCAGCGTTTTTTGAAGCAATCGCCGACACAATAGCTCTAATTTGCCAGAAAAAAATCCTATGTATTTCTTCAGCCACAACCCCCTCTCTTTTTGCTTTTTGATAAAGGATCCAGAGCCTCTTCTTGTCTTTGCTGGCAAGAGCGTCTGTAAGAGAAAAAACATTGAAACCTTCGGGATCTTTTTTCTTTTTATCCAAAGAAAATTCTTGTGTCTTTTCTGAAAACTTAGAAATCTTTTTTACAAATTCTTTTGTTGGCTCGTTTTCAATAATTATAAAAATATTCGGCGAATCTTTTAGGTCCTGCATTTTGTCCATAATAAAATCTGCTGAATCCGCAACCTCAAAAATAGAGTCCAAAACAACGATATATTTATTTTGAAAAAGCCCTTGGGCCTCAAGCATTTCATCTAAAGCACTCTCGTTCCAATTCTCTTTGTCTATTTTGAAATAGGAAGATTCTGGATTTTTTTTGATAGAGCTGTCCAAAATTTCTCGCAGTTTAGAGCGAGCTTTTGAAAAATTGTTGCCATAAATAAAATAAATCATTTTAAAAATCTTCTAGCTCGGCCCAGTTTGCCCCCACAGAAGCTTTGACCTCGCAGACAACACCTTGCGATTTCTCTTCGGGTAAAACAGATTCCATTATTTTTTTTATTTCAGGAACTATTTTCTCCACTTCATATTCTTTTACTTCAAAGAGAAGCTCGTCGTGAACCTGAAGAATCATACGAACTTTTGAAGAAAGATTTTTTTCTTTAAAAGTCTCGCCTATTTTCCTCATAGACATTTTTATTATGTCAGCAGCAGTGCCTTGAAACGGTGCGTTTATCGCCATCCTTTCCGCAGAAGCTTTTATATAAGGAATTTTAGATTTGATTCCCTCAAAATATCTCCTTCTGCCAAAAAGTGTTTCTGTAAAACCCTGTCTTTCCGTGCTTGATTTTATATTTTCCAAATACCCCGCAAGACCTTTGAAGGTTTTGAAATAATCATTGTAAAACTTTTGCGCCTCTTCCCTGCTCCCACCGAGGTTTTGCCTCAAGGCGTTTACCCCCATGCCGTAAAGAATGCCGAAATTGATAACCTTGGCCTGTCTTCGCATTTCTTTGTCCACTTTTTCTAAAGGAACTCCGAAAACGAAAGAAGCTACGGAAGCGTGAGCATCTTCTTTGTTTTTAAAAATGCTCAAAAGTTTTTCATCTTTAGATAAAATAGCTGCGACACGAAGCTCAATTTGAGAATAGTCCAAAGCCACCAGCACAAAACCATTTTCCGCTATAAAGGCCTTTCTTATGTTTCTTCCAAGTTCCGTTTTTATTGGAATATTTTGCAAATTTGG
The DNA here is from genome assembly GCA_964509605.1 of uncultured Candidatus Saccharibacteria bacterium. Taxonomy (GTDB): domain Bacteria; phylum Patescibacteriota; class Minisyncoccia; order Phycocordibacterales; family Zambryskibacteraceae; genus CAZDXF01. The sequence goes on along the minus strand of CAZDXF010000005.1, from coordinate 43,803 downwards.
ATCAGTAGAAGACATTCTGCCTGTTGTGGTGCCGGTCTGTCTTAAATTACTGTGCAAGCGATCATTTTTATCAAGTTTTGACGGAATACTGTCTATATAAGTGGAAAGAAGTTTGGCAAATTCTCTGTATTCCAAAATGTGAGAAATTATCGGGTGCGAATCTTTCATTTTTTCAAGCTCGGATTCACGAGTAGATTTCATTCCCGTCCCCGTCTTTTTCTGATTTTTAGCTGAAAGACCTAGCTTTTCAAAAAGAATTGCTCCGAGCTGTTTGGGAGATGCGATGTTAAATTTTTCCCCTGCCAATTCCCAAATTTTTTCTTCCAGTCGCTTAAGCTCCTTGTGATACTCTTTTGACAAAGTAAGTAAATATTTTTTGTCTATCTTTACACCACACTCTTCCATTTCTTTTACTATCGGAATGAGAGGTTTTTCTATCTCTTCGTAAACAAATGAAAGTTTTCTAGCAGAAATTTCGTTTAATATTTTTTGTCTAGCTTCTTTGAAAGAGCGAGTTTTTGTATGCCTGTAAATATCTTCTATTGTCGGATTTGTGATATTTGAATCCAAAACCCAAAGAGCCAAAAGAGTTTCTTCCAAAAGATCTTGCGCTATGTCTTCCTCTGGAGCACTTTCTATAAGCACACCTTGGGCGTTTCCAAAATTTTCATATTTTTTATTCAGAGTTTCCTTGAGCCGGTTTCCCAAAGTTCTAAAATCAAGCTCTGAAAAAAGATTTTCAACTTTCTCCATCTGGAACTCCCCTTGCCAAGTTTTTTCTGGTAAAGAAAATTTTATGGGTGCGTCTCTTCTTATAGTTGCAAGCATTTTAGAAAAAACCGCTTCTTCTTCATTTTCTTTTAACAAATCTATAATCCTCTGAGTGAGACCCGCTTTTTTAAAAGATTCTTCGTCTTTTTTTATTTTTTTGTAAATTTCTTCAATTGTTCCAAATTTTTGTATTAGAGTGGTGGCTGTTTTTTCTCCAATACCTCTGACTCCAATAATATTGTCAGACGGATCCCCTCTCAAACCTTTGAAATCGGGCAGAAGATTTGGTTCAAAACCAAATCTTTCAAAAACCGCTTTTTCATCATAGAGAATGGTGTCAGAAATTCCCTTTTTTAAAGTAAAAACTTTAACCCTGTCTTTTTCTACCAACTGCAAAGTGTCCATATCTCCGGAAGCGATAACTATTTCCAAATTATTTTCTTTTTTTGTTTCCTCAACAATTGTCCCCAAAATATCATCTGCTTCAAATCCAGCGGAATCATAAATTGGTATTCCAAATGCGGTAAATATGTCTCGGGATCGTTTTATCTGAGAGATGAGTTCTTCGTCTGTTTTTGGTCTTCCAGCTTTATAGTCCTCGTAAGCTTCGTGCCTATATGTCGGTCCCGCCAAGTCATAAGCAGAAATAACATAGTCCGGTTTTAAATCAGAAATTATTTTTATAAGCATTGAGGCAAGACCGTACAGAGCTCCTGTTGGTTCTCCTTTTGAAGAAGCAAACTCTGGCAGGGCGTGATATGCGCGATGCAAAATTGCGTGAGAGTCCAGAAGAACTAGTCTTTTTTTATTTCCTTTTTCTTTTTTTTCTTTTGTATTTGCCATAACCATTATTCGTCATTCCTCATTCTTTTCCCATCTTCGCCTCAACTTCCCTCGTCTCTTCATCAACAAATTCAAATTTTATCCACTCTGTATCTTTCGGTAAAATTTCCAAAACTTTTTCCGGCCATTCCAAAACAATGAGATTTTTTGGATCGGAAGAAATTTCATTCCAACCCAAGTGAATAAGCTCGTCTCCACCTCCCAACCTGTATGCATCTATGTGTATGAGGTGTGAAAATTGTTTTCCTGAAATTTTGTAGATTTTCATTATGACAAAAGTTGGACTGTTTACAGTTTCTTTTATACCCAAATGTTTTGCTAGCGCCTGAGTGAGTGTTGTCTTGCCCGCCCCCAAATTTCCGGAGAGTGCTAAAATTTTTGCTTTTTTTTGAGGTTTGATTTTAGAAATTATTTCTTCGGCAAACTTATTTGTTTCTTCAACACCCTTGAGAGCTCTTTTCATAGACCCATTCTAGTTTTTTCAGGCAAAAAAGAAAGGGCGCCGACACGATGTATTGTGTCAGCGCCCTCAATCACTCTTACCGGAGGTATCGAACCTCGATGACCCTCCGGTAACCCGACCGGTTGGAGTAGGGCACCTGCACCCTCTCCAACCGGTACCCGGCCTGCTGGCAGGCAGAGTCCGGCTTGGCCGGATCCGCCTCGCCGACACACCTCCATCCGATGATTCGGAGCGTGTACTGCTCCGACTGACGGAAGGAGATGAGGGGGAATTTGAACATCTCCCCCTTGCTAAGGCTGTAAGCCGTCGAGCCGTCGGCTCGACGGCCCCTCACGATTGAGCCTCTCGACTCAACCGTGAGGAAATCGTACTCTGAGTGGTTGTAGATCTCCACCCAGAGCCGATCGTCCAGCGGATTTGTCGCCGGAATCGGCGACATGATAACGGGGACGCACCCCGTCACCAACACCAGTGCGACAACTGCGAAAAGCTTGTACATCTTTTCCTCCTTGGCCCTTGGGACCGAAATGATGTGGTTGTGTAGAACTCTTATCTGTGTATATTATATCACAACAGACCCCCTTTTGTCAAGGACAAAATGGCCCCCAAGTCCCTTTAGAAGCCTTATTTTTAGTGCTAAAATTTGAGCAGTAAAATGATTGAATTTAACGAGGAAAAACAGCTCAAAAAAATAGACGAGCTAAAACTAAGAGAAGAGGAGGAATTGGCAAAAACCCTCTCCCAAAAATACGGGGTTGGATACTTGGACCTCTCCATAGTCCCAATAAACATAGACGCCTTGAGAATAATCCCCGAAGCAGAAGCCCGGGAAAACCAAATGGCCGTATTTAACGCTGTAAATAAAAAGATAGATGTGGCTGTTCTCTCCCCTGCTAATGAAAAAACTAAAGCAAAAATCGCAGAGCTCACGGAGCGCGGATTTATACCTTCTATTTTTATGGTCTCTCACCAAAGTCTGGAAAAGGTTTTTGCCAGATACAAAGATCTTTCCTATTCATTTGAAACAAAAGGTGGAGCACTCGATATTTCAAATGAAGAAATCACCGACCTTCTAAAAAATGTTTCCAGTTTGCCAGACATAAAAAAAGAAATTGAAACGGTGCTTTCTCAAAAGAAAGCTTTCAGAATTTCAAAAATATTGGAAATAATAATAGCTGGCGCTTTGGCTGTAAAAGCTTCTGATGTGCATCTTGAGCCAGAAGAAGGCTATGTCCGATTGAGATACAGACTAGATGGGGTGCTAACAGACATATTAAATTTTGATCGCGACACATACAAACTTCTTGTTTCGAGAGTAAAACTCATTTCAAATCTAAAACTAAATGTTGCCGGAGCGCAGGACGGAAGATTTTCAATCAAGCTTCCCTTGGGAGATGTTGAAGTGAGAACCTCTGTACTGCCCGGAGCATATAGCGAATCTATAGTTTTGAGAATTCTAAATCCGAATGCGATTTCTGTGCCCTTGGAAGAATTGGGAATTCACCCGAAACTTTTGGAAATTCTTCTTCATGAGATTAGCAAGCCCAATGGAATGATTTTGACCACAGGACCAACTGGTTCGGGAAAAACCACCACCCTCTATGCATTTTTAAAGAAAATACATAGTCCTGGAGTAAAAATAATCACTATAGAAAACCCGATAGAGTATCATCTTCCGGGAATCGTCCAGACACAAACAGATCCTGACAAAAACTACACATTTCTAGAGGGGCTTCGATCTGCTCTCCGACAAGATCCGGATGTAATAATGGTTGGAGAAATAAGAGATGACGAAACTGCGGAAATTGCGGTCAACGCTGCGCTGACGGGACACTTGGTTTTTTCAACACTTCACACCAACAATGCCGCGGGTTCTTTCCCTCGCCTGATTGATCTTGAAGTAAATCCAAAAGTCATTACTTCTGCAATAAACATTTCTATAGCCCAAAGACTTTTAAGAAGACTCTGCTCCAGTTGTAAAAAAGAAAGAGCTCTCACAGACAAAGAAAAAAGTGTTGTGCAAAATTCTTTGAGTAAAATAAGCGACAAAAGTTATCTGGAAGGTTTGAACACGGAAAAAGTTTGGGAAGCCGTCGGTTGTGAGAAGTGTAATATGACAGGATATAAGGGAAGGATAGGTATATATGAAGCCATATTAACAGATGAGAACATTGAACGCGTTGTTATTCAAAACCCAAGCGAAAGAGAAATCAGGGAGGCTTCTGCTCAGCAAGGGATTCTTACAATGAGACAGGATGGGATAATAAAAATACTTTCTGGAATAACTTCTTTTGATGAGCTCGGTAGGGTTTTGGATTTAGAGGGTGAAGAATAATTAAAATTGTGCCCGACAAAAATTGGACATAAACAAAAAGAAGTGTCGTTTGTTCGAAACTCCTTGCAACAAAAAAGTCTTTGTGAATAATGTAAAAAAGAAGAACAAAAAACTCGCGACATGATCGCGAGCCTCATCAAAAGCATAAATCTCTAAGCAACACTTTTCATAAGCATATAAAAAGCCCGACAAGTCCCAAAGGATAACCCCAGTGTTGGAAAACCAAACCAGGATGTCCTCGAAGAAAAGTCTGGATCAGGCGGTAAGGCCTGTTGCTTAGAGATTTATGTTTTCGATGTTCTGTCTGCTTTAAAGCCCTTTGCAGAGCCGTTTCTGAAACCTCGTCGAGAAGTTTAGCACAAAAAAGTTTTTATGTCAAGTCCCCGACAAAAACCTGAAGAAAATGAAATCCCCGAAGCAGAAGCAAATTTTCTGGACCAAACCCTCCGTCCAAACAGATGGAATGAGTATGTTGGCCAAAAATCTATAAAAGAAAATTTAAATATTCTTTTAAAAGCTGCTGAAGAAAGAAAACATCCTCCGGAACACATTTTGTTTTACGGACCCCCAGGACTTGGTAAAACTACCCTAGCCCACCTCATTGCAAAAGAAACCGGCTCTCAAATGAAAATCACTTCCGGACCGGCAATAGAAAAAGTTGGCGATCTCGCCTCCATTCTCACAAACTTGTCTCCCGGAGATATTCTCTTTGTTGATGAAATCCATCGCTTAAACAAAACTATAGAGGAAGTGCTCTACCCGGCAATGGAATCAGGGAACCTAGATATTATCATTGGAAAAGGTCCTTCGGCAAGAACCATACAACTTGAGCTTCCGCCGTTCACTTTAATAGCGGCAACCACCAAAATAGCGCTAATTTCCTCGCCTCTTAGGTCTAGATTCTCTGGGGGCATATTCAGATTAGAGTTCTATACTGAGGATGAGATTGGGGAAATTTTGGGGAGATCTTCCAAAATTCTCGGGATTGAGCCTGAAAAAGACGCCTTGGAGGAAATTGCTAAAAGGAGTAGGTTCACCCCTCGAACAGCCAACTACTTACTAAAAAGGGCTCGGGACTATGCGCAAGTTCACAAAACAAAATTTAACAAAGAGAGTGTGGAAAAATCTCTTTCCCTTTTGGGCATTGATGAGATTGGTCTTTCAAAATCAGACCGACTCCTAATTGAAACTCTGGTTAATAAATTTTCTGGAGGTCCCGTTGGTCTCAATACTTTAGCGGCCGCTCTTTCAGAAGAAGAAGCAACTGTTGAAGAATTTAATGAACCCTACCTAATTCAAGTTGGGTTTTTAGAAAGAACTCCTCGCGGAAGAGTGGTGACTCTTGCTGGATATAAACACATTGGAGTAAAACCTCCAGAAAGTATTCAAAATCGCTTAATTTAATATGGCAGGACACAATAAATGGTCAAAAATAAAAAGACAGAAAGAAAAAACTGACGCTCAAAAAAGTAAGATTTTTGGGAAACTTGTCAGAATGATAACTGTGGAAGCAAAAAAGTCTAAGGGAAGTGACTCTCCGGGACTTAAAAACGCCATAGAAAAAGCCCGAACGGCCAATGTTCCAAATGAAAACATTGAGAGGGCTATAAAAAAAGCCAGTGAAGCTGGTGGCGAAATGGAGTCAATACTCTATGAAGCATATGGGCCGGGAGGGTGCGCTATTTTAATAGAAGCCCTGACAAGCAACAGAAATAAAGCGGCTCAAGAAATAAAGCACATACTCTCAAAGCAAGGTCTCTCTTTGGCTCAAATGGGAAGTGCTTCTTGGGCTTTTGAAAAAAATTCCGAGGGTTGGGAACCGAAAACAGTAGTTTCTTTAAGTGAAGAAGATGGAAATAAGCTCTCTTTACTATTGGACGAGCTAGAAGAAAACGACGAGGTTCAGGAAGTTTTTACAAACGCAGAATAAAATTAATTTAATGATAGTCCTTGGAATAGATCCGGGTTATGAAAAAGTCGGGGTGGCGATTGTAAGTAAAGAGATTTCAGGAAAAGAAAATCTACTGTTTTCGGGGTGTATAAAAACTGACAAAAAAGAAAGTCATGCCGAGAGACTTTGTTTTATAGGGAAAGAAATAGAAAAAATTATAGAAAAATACGAACCAAAAACACTTGCCGTGGAAAAACTTTTTTTCAACACAAACCAAAAAACGGCTCTTTTGGTATCGGAAGCGAGAGGTGTGATTCTTTTTACAGCTCAAAAAAGGGGGCTCTTCATTCAAGAATTCACTCCGCCTCAAATAAAACTCGCAACGACAGGAGATGGACGCGCGGATAAAAAACAGATTGTTAAAATGCTTTCCTTGCTAATTAAAATACCTTCCGGAAAAAAAGAAGATGATGAATTTGACGCCATAGCCGTTGCAATAACCTGCTTAGCTCTCGGAAAGAAAAACTCCTGAGGGTTATCCACAGAGAGACCTCTGTCTGTTTGCAAAAAGAAATAGATTTGGTAAAAATAAAAAACCTATTTCTGCCAAAGGCGGAAAGGTTTTAAAAAATAACCAGACTTAAAACATGAGTGATGAAAGAGACGATCTTTTGGAAACTCCAGAAGACGAAGATCTCGACGATGAAGACCTGATGGAAGATGAGCCAGAAGAAGATGAGTTTAGTGAAGAAGATTTTGGCTCAGACGCCGATTCTCTAGAATAAAAACAATCCCGGTTAACCGGGATTGTTTTTTGGATAAATTTATCCCGTTAGAAGCAGGGTGTCCTGTGGCTTGCCACAAAGATGGATGCTCTGCGAGTTTTACGAACGCGAGGTTTGTGATGCTCTCCGTGAGCTTCTAACGGGGTTTATTTAATAACAATCTTGATAAAACGACTCTTCCCGACCCTAACAACACAATCAGACTCGGGCTTGAAATCTGCATCTGAAACCTTTTCTTTTTCTTCAACAAGCTCAATCGCTCCCCCCTTAAGGAGTCTGCTGAAATCAGACTTTGAAGAAACGAGTCCCATCTCCAACAAAACATCTTTTAGAAAAGACCCTTTGGGCACCTCGGCTATTGGTAATTCTGTTGGAATTTTCCCCTCACTGAAAACTTCGGTAAAATTTTTTTGGGCTTCTGTAGCTTGCTTACTGCCGTGGTATATCTCAACAATTTCTTTGGCCAATCTCATTTTGATATCTTTTGGATTTGTTTTGCCAGAAGACAATTCTTTTGAAATTTTTTCTATGTCGGAAATCGGAGTATAAGTACAAAGTTCAAAATATTTTGGAATTAAAGAATCCGGCAAAGACATTATTTTTCCGAACATGTCGTTTGGAGAATCTGTTATAGCAACATAATTGTCTAAGCTCTTGCTCATTTTTTCTTTTCCATCAAGACCTTCAAGAAGTTTAAATGAGAGCACGGCTTGAGGTTCCTGCTCAGAAAATTTCATAATATCTCGGCCCATAAGCATATTGAAAGTTTGGTCTGTTCCGCCAACTTCCAAATCGCAAGATCCATAAATCCTGCCAATAATTGAGGAGTCTATTCCTTGAAGTACTGGATACAGCATTTCGTGCATATAAAGCTCGCCACCAGACTTTATTCTTTCTTGAAACATATCTCTGTCTATAAGGCAACCGTGAGTTATGAACCTCAAGGTTGAAAGGAATGTTCTGAGTGTTACATCTAATATCTGGGGTTTTTTAAGATGGCTTCTTTGCATTCTTGTGTCGTCATAAACCGCTGCCTTTGCTAAAAAAGAGTTCGGTTGGAAATCTAAGCTGACCCCCGTATTGTTGTCTGTATAGGTTATTTTTTGTGGAACCACCAGATCAGAAATGCTGATAAACCAGTCAGAGTTTCTTATCCAAGAAAAAACTTCGGGTTCAGTGCGAAGAATTTTGCCAACCTGGTCAAGAAAGGTTTTCATATTTTCTTCTATTTCTTTTTGACCAAGTTCCGGCCGAACTTTGCTTTTCCCAGTAGGGTCACCGATTAAAGAAGTGAAGTCTCCAACCAAAAAAACGACCTTGCACCCAAGATCCTGAAATTTTCTAAGTTTTCTAAAAACAACAGCATGTCCTAGGTGAATATCTGGCCTTGTTGGATCCACGCCAAACTTTATAACAATTTTGCTGGGATCAGTTTCTAGTTTTTTTCTAAAGGACTGTTCCGGGTCAAAAAGTTCGCCCACACCCCTGTCAAACAAATCTTTTGTGTCTTCTTTATCTAAAATACTCATTATGTTAATCTATCACACCTTAACTTTGGGCGCGAACAGTGTCTAGAGCCGTGATATTATAAAGACTTATGATAAAAATTGGGCGAAAAATTGGAAAGATAAGCAAAAAGAGAAAAAGAAATTTTTTGATTCTTTTTTTGGCGATTTTTGCTCTTTTTTCAGGGTTAGTCTTGGTTTGGATATCAACATTTGAAATGCCGGATCTGAGCGCCTTCAACGAGCGCCGGGTCGCCGAATCAACAAAAATCTTTGATAAAACCGGCGAAGTCCTCCTTTACGATGTCAATCAGGATATAAAAAGAACAATTGTTCCTTTTGAAGAAATTTCTAGGCATGTAAAAAATGCGACTATTGCCATTGAGGACAGGGAGTTTTATCAACACAACGGAATTAAGCCCCGATCTTTTCTTAGGGCGGTTTTAATAAACACCACCTCACTGGAGTTTAGCCAAGGAGGTTCAACTTTAACACAGCAGGTTATAAAAAATTCTCTTCTGAGTTCTGAGAAAAAAATTTCCAGAAAAATAAAAGAGTGGGTGCTTGCTGTAAAACTTGAAAAGATTTTGAGCAAAGATGAAATTTTAAATACCTATCTCAACGAAATTCCATACGGAGGAAGTATTTACGGTGTGGAAGAGGCGAGCAATGCCTTTTTTGGCAAAAAAGCTTCTGAAATAAGCTTGGCAGAGTCTGCATATTTAGCCGCCATTCCCAAAGCCCCCACTTTTTACTCTCCTTATGGAAAAAACAGGGACTCTCTTGAAGAAAGAAAGAATTTGGTTCTTAGAGAGATGTTGAGTAATGGGTTTATAAACCAAGAGGAATACGATTCGGCCATCAAAGAAACGGTTGTTTTTAAACCCAGAGAAACTTCAAGCTTGAAAGCTCCACACTTTGTATTTTTTGTTCTTGATTATCTTCAAAAAAAATATGGCGAAAGTGTTGTTGAAAGAGGTGGTCTTCGGGTAAAAACAACTCTTGATTATGAAATTCAGAAAAAAGCGGAAGAAATTGCAAACCGATTTGCTTTAGAAAACAAAGAAAAGTTTAATGCTGAAAATGCGGCTTTTGTGGTCATAGATCCAAACTCTGGAGGTATTTTAGCAATGGTCGGTTCTAGAAATTATTTTGATGAGGAGATAGATGGAAACTTTAACATTGCAACTGCAGAAAGACAGCCGGGCTCTACATTTAAACCGTTTGTTTATGCTCAAGCATTTTCTAAAGGATATACCCCAGAAACCGTACTTTTTGATGTTAGAACGCAATTTTCAACAACCTGTTCTGCTGAAAACTTTACTAGCGAAAACGGTTGTTATTCGCCGGAAAACTACGATTTGAAGTTTAGAGGGCCGATGACTTTGAGAGACTCTCTTGCCCAATCTGTAAACATTACTTCCGTAAAAACTCTTTATTTGGCCGGAATAAAGGAGTCCATAGAGCTGTCTAGGAGAATGGGAATAACGACACTTAAAAACTCCGATCAATACGGTCTAACTTTGGTTCTTGGAGGAGGAGAAGTTTCCTTGCTTGATATGGTTAGTGCATATTCTGTTTTTGCAAATGAAGGAGAAAGGTTTCCTTACCAAGCGGTTCTTGAGGTAAAGGACAGAGAAGGAAATTTGAAAGAACTTTTTGAACCTAGGCCTCAGAAAGTTTTAGAAAGAGAAGTTGCATTAAAAATTTCAGATGTTTTGTCGGACAATGACGCCAGAGCTCCTGCCTTTGGACAAACCTCCGACCTGTATTTTGGAGACAGAGATGTTGCTGTGAAAACAGGTACCACAAACGACTATCGAGACGCTTGGATAATTGGCTACACGCCAAACATAGCAGTTGGAGCTTGGGCAGGAAACAATGACAACTCTCCTATGGAAAGAAGAGTGGCCGGCTTTATAGTCGCTCCTATGTGGAGAGCTTTGATGAATGAGGTTTTAAAAACATTGCCAGATGAGAGCTTTACCGCTGTCGCAAAAGAAGATTCTTTTGACCTTCCTCCTGTTTTGCGAGGAAAGTGGCAAGGAGGAGAATCTGTATTAATTGACACTGTTTCAAAAAAACTAGCGACAGAATATACACCAAAAGAAACTACGGAGGAAGTGCTTTTGGGCGGAGTTCATTCAATACTTCACTGGATAAATAAAAACAACCCTAGAGGTGCTCGCCCACAAAAACCCGAGGAAGATCCTCAATACAGACTTTGGGAGTTTGGTGTCTCAAATTGGGCGCTACAGACAGGGTTTTCAATGCCCACATCAGCAAACATTCCCGGCGGTTTTGACGATATTCATATTCCAGAAAATTTTCCGTCAATAACAATAAACTCTCCTCAAAACGAAGTCCGTTTTCAAAAAAATTCAGAGATTTTTGTTTCTGTTTCAACGAAAGGAAGATACCCCGCAAGAAGTGTTGAATTTTTTATAAACGACTCCTTTGTTGGAAAATCTTCCCTTTCCCCGTTTTCATTCTCATTTACCGCAAACGAATCTTCTTTTGTCCAGGAAAAAAACATTTTGAGAGTTGTGGTGGTAGATTCTGTTTATAACAGAAACGAGGCGGAAACGGTCTTTTTTGTAGAAAATTAGAAAATCTCTTTTACGAAAAAACCTTCTTCTTTAATTCTGTTTAGTATTTTTTCTTTTTTTATAAGGATTTCTGATTTAACAACGGAGGATGTTTTTATAAAAAGCTTGTCGTCTCTCAACTCCAATTCTTCGGGCTTAAAATCAAATTTTGTTTCTTGAAATAAGATTTGTTTTATTTGGTTTTTTTTTAATTCTTCCGAAAAAAACTTACTTACTATTTTCTGAACAATGTCCGAAAAGCTTTTCATTTTATTTGTTCATTGGCATCACTAAATAAAGAAAAGAAGGGTCTCCGACTCCTTTGATAAGAAGGGGTTTGGAAAGTCCACCAAAAGACATTTCTATACTGTCTGCTCCAATAGATTGAAAACAGTCGGCAATGTATTTGTAGTTAAAGCTTATAGAAAGATCCTCCCCTTTTAAAACCGCGTCCACACTATTTGTGTTTTCTCCAACATCATTGTTTTTTGTTTTTACTTCCAGTTTTTTGTCCCCAGGAACAATATTAAAAGAGATTTGATTATAATTATCAGAAAAAACATTTGCTATTTTTAGAGCTTGAATAAGATCTTGTTTCAAACAAACAGTTTCTGTTTTTATTTCTTTTGGAATAATTTGCTTATAGTCTGGAAAAGAACCTTCTATTATTCTTGAAACAAGATAATTTCCATCAAAAGAAAAGGAGATTTGATTTGAATCAACTTCCACAGAAACCTCCCCTTTGTAATCTTCCATTGCTCTTATTATTTCGGGAATATTTTTAAAGGGTATTAAAACCGGATCAAAATCCACCTTTTTTCTGGTTTTTACTCTTTTTTCAGCCAGTCTAAAGGAGTCGGTTGCAACAAAAACAACCTCTTCCTTGTCTGTATAAATATAAACACTTGATAATTCGGGTTTAATGCTTGAAGGAGAAGAGCTGTACCAAACAGCTTTTAGTCCTTTTATAAAGTCTTCTGGTTCTATATTAAATTTATTTATACCAGAAACCTTTGGTATAACTGGAAAATCTTCGGCTGATTGTCCTTTTATCAAAGAAGATACTTTCCCTGCTTTTATTTCTAAATTTCCCTCTTTTTCTTCAAAAATAACCGTTGCGTCTTCTTTTAAGTTTGAAAGAAAACCTGAAAGAATGTTCCCGGGCACAGCTACTTTTCCTTCTTTTATAATTTTCGCAGGAAAACTGATTTCTATACCTAAATCAAGATTTGTTGATTTTAAATAAACATTTCCTCCACGGGCTTCTATGAAAATACAAGACAAAATAGGAAGTGTTAAATTCTTTCCGGTTATTTTTTCCGTTTTAGAAATAGATTTTTCAAGTTTTTCTTTTACACATTCTATTTTCATTTTCCTTTTATAAATTCATTATTGTTATTAAGGCTGTGGATTGGTGGATAAAAGATTTTTATTCATAAACAAAGCCGTCATTTTAGTTTTTAAAAATAAATTTGTGTGAATAAGTTAAAAGTTTTTGTAGAAAACAAATCTTTTTTAGTTTTTACAAAAAAACATTTCACAAAATTTCCACTATTTTTAAAAACTTTTCCACAAGATACTCATACTATTATCGACCTTAGTTGATTTATTTCTTGAGAGAGAATAACATCTTCTTTCAAATCGTTTTTTATTTTTTCACAAGAGTGAATTACGGTCGTGTGGTCTCTCCCCCCAAGTTTTTGTCCTATGGAAGGATAAGAAACATTAAAATCTTCTCTCAAAATATACATAGCAACTTGCCTCGGCTTGATTATTTCCTTCCTTCTTGTTTTTTCGTATATACTCTCTTCTTCTATTTGATAAAAATCAGCCACTATTTTTACCACCTCCTTCACAGAAACGGCTTTTTTAGGCTTCGTGTTTGTTTTTATAAAACTTTTTACTTCATGAAGAGCCAGTTCGCGTCCTTTTAGTTGAGATTGGCATGCTATGGAATTTAAAACGCCCTCTAGATCCCTAATGTTTCCCATTACGGCGTGTGCCAGATAATCAAGTGTCTCTTGGGACAAGAAAACTCCGTTCATACGAGCCTTGGCCTGCAAAATTGCCGCTCTGGACTCGTGGTCCGGTGTAGGTATGTCAACCGTCATTCCCGCAGAAAACCTCGATTTAAGGCGGTCTTCTAGGTTTGGAATGAAGTTGGGGTGTTTATCAGAAGAAAAAACTATTTGTTTATTGCTATCGTAAAGCGCGTTAAAGAGGTGAAAGAGTTCCTCCTGAGTTTTTTCTTTGTTAGACAAAAACTGAATGTCGTCCATTATTAAAACATCGTATTTTCTATACCTTTCTTTTACTTGATTGATTTTTCCTGTCTGCAGAGCGCTTATTATGTCGGAAGCAAATCTCTCAGAGGTAACATAAAGAACCTTTTTTTCTTTATCACCGGATTTTATGTGATTACCAACAGCTTGTATTAGGTGAGTTTTTCCTAAACCAGTATTTCCGTATATAAAAAGAGGGTTGTAAATAATCCCCGGCTTTTTTATTATCGCTTGAGCCGCCGCGTGAGCCAGCTCGTTAAACGAACCAACAACAAAAGTTTCAAAAGTGTACCTTGGATTCAAATTGTCCTCCCTGTTTATGTAGTGGTCTTGAAGAGGAAGCTCTCTGTTTGGCAAAACCGCGTCACTGCTCTGTCTCGCAACTTCACGAGCACGAGCCTCATCTTTTGTCACAGTGTATTCAACAGAGTGAATTGTGCCCGATATGTTTCTTAGGTGCTTGAGTATTGCTGAATGGTATTTGTTTAGAAGCCACTCTTTAACAAAAGCGTTTGGAACAGAGATGTAAACGGTCCCCTCCTCTTGTTTTGATATGAATGTGTCTTTAAACCAGGTGTTAAAACTTGCTTTGGAAACGGAGAGTTCGATTTCTACAAGAACGTTCTCCCATAATTGTTTGTTGTCCATCGTAAGCTCCATGATTTTCTTTAGTGTAGAGTAGTATATACTTCATTGCGAAGTTCGAGAACTTGATAAAAACCGACATTTATGTTGATAAAGTGTTGATAGAATGTGAAGAGAGAATTTTCTTGTAAAAATAATAAAAAAGCTTAGAATGTTATAACTATGTCACAAACATATCAGCCTAAAAAAAGAAAAAGAAGCAAAACCCACGGATTTCTTGTCAGGAAAAAGACCGCAGGAGGTAAAAAGGTTCTAAAAAGAAGGGCTAGAAAAGGCAGAAAAAGGATAAGCGTTTAAAATGCTTCCTAAAAAACAAAGGGTTAGTACTCGGCTTTTTTCAGAAATTAATAAGGGATCAAAAAAAATTGATACCCCCCTATTTTTGCTTAAAGCTCGCTTTGTTCCACAAGGTCAAATTTCCAAGTTTTCCTGTGTCGTTTCAAAAAAAGTCTCAAAAAGCGCCGTTTCTAGAAACAGAATAAGGAGAGTTTTTTATTCAGCTATTAAAAACAGTCTACCTAAACAAGCAAAGGGGGTTGTTTTTGTTTTTTATTTAAAATCCGAAGCTTTGCAAGCCAAGCAAAAAGATTTTGAAAAAGAGATAAGAAATGTTTTCAACAAATTTTTTATTGAGAGCAGTGTTTTGAGAAAAACAAACAACACTGTATAGTTAGAATCTGTTTATGACCGGAATATTCCACAACCTTTTTTACAAACCTCTCTACAACGGCTTGATCGTTCTTTTTGATCTGATCCCTTGGTTTGATGCGGGGGTAATAGTGATCCTGTTTACTATTATTGTAAAACTTCTGCTCTTCCCTCTTTCCAAAAAAGCGGTTGTGGCTCAAGTTGAAATGAGAAAGATAGAGCCAGAGCTTACAAAAATAAGAGAAAAATACAAAGACGACAAACAAGAGCAAGCCAGGAAAACAATGGATTTGTATAGAGAAAGAAAAATAAACCCTTTCTCAAGTATCTTAACTATTCTGATACAACTACCAATAATTTTTGCTTTGTATTTCGTTTTTCTTAAGTCGGGTTTGCCTGAAATAAACACAAGCTTGTTGTACGGCTTCATTCCCTCTCCTCAGAATATAAATATGAGTTTTTTGGGACTAGTCGATATTGCTCAAAAAAGCTATATTCTTGCGCTTTTGGCTGGTGTTTCGAGTTTTTTCCAACTCCGTTTTTCTATTCCTCCTTATAAGCCACCAAAAACCAGCGAGCCTTCTTTCAAAAACGAACTGGCGAGAAGTATGAATTTGCAGATGAGATATGTTTTTCCAGTAATTGTGTTTTTTATTTCTTATAATATTTCCGGAGCAATCGCTCTTTATTGGTTTACAAGCAACGTTTTTGCTTTAGCGCAAGAGATGTTTATAAAAAGAAAGTTTTCTTTGGAGCCAGCTATTGAGGGTTCTCAAGGCGCAAAATCCACGGTGTAAAATCTCTCTTGTTTCTAAAAACAAGATAATCTTCTTTTGGTGAAAGTTTAAGTTCTATCGCGTCTATGTCTTCTCTAGAATCATTTTTTAGATTGGAAAGTATTTTTGTTTCGTAGGTTTCGATGTTGAAAGATAAAATAGTGTCAGAAAAAGAAATAAGCCCCATATACCATGAGTCCGGAAGGTTTCCGGCTGAGATCGGAGCAAAAACTGCACAATATATAATCGGTTGAGTTTCAGACCAAACACACTTTTCTGGGAGTGTTGAAAACGGGGCGGAAGAGACGGTCTCCCCATTTTTTATAAGAAGACTGGGAAACCCTTGGTTTATGCTGGAATAAGCAAAAAGGTCGCTTGTATGTGGTAGTGTTGTTAGCCCAAACAAATCCCCCGCAATTTTTGTAAGAGAACCGTTTTCTATATTTAATAAATAAGAGAAACCTTGCGCTTGGGCGCTGGCTCTGGTTGTTATCAAAAGGCTTTCTTCGGCCCAATGAATATTCCACTCTTTAATCGGCGATCTCCAAATTAGAGCAGGGCTTTCGTTTTCAAAATCCAAAATGTATATACCAGACAAACTTCCTTCGTCTCTAACAAAAGCCAAGCTATTTCCGTCTGGAGATTCTGCTACAGAAGTAATGTTTGGTGGCAAAAATTCACCAACCACGCTTTTAAGCTCTCCCTCTGTTGAAGTTGAAACTTCTTCCGAAATTTCTGCAAGAAAACTTTCTATCCCCCCACCTTTTTCATATCGGACAAGGAATTTGTCTGCTGTGTTGTTCCAGTAAACATCCTCAATTTTTGGTATTGTTGTGTTCGTTATTCTTTCTACAACCTGTGAGTCGGCAGAGTTTTCATATATATGCCCAGTTGCTTTTTCAACTAACCGAACTTTTGTCCCCTCCTCTGAGTCAAAAATAGTTATTCCGGAGCTTGGCGCGCTGGTAATTTTTCTAAGCGCAGGAGTAAAAATTTCTCCAGAAGAGACGACAAATTCCTGGCCACCGCTTGCTATAAAAGAATCTGGAGAATTTGCTCCACTATTTACTATTGAATCAGGAACACCAAAGGGATTGTCTGTACTTGTTGTGACTTCTTCTGGTTCAGATCCGGTAAATAAAAATAAAAGGCCTCCAATAACGATAAGCGCCAATACTATTCCTCCGGTAATTAAATAAGTTTTTTTATTCATTAATTTAAGTATACAGAAAAGTGTGGGGCTGATATGCAAGCGGGTTGACCAGCGTTTCCGCAATTGGACCCTCTAACCCAAAGAACGCTCCCCGTTCCTCCAAAAGATGCGCCCGCTTGAATGAGGGCATTTCTCTCGGCGTCTGTGGCCACTTCGTATACAGCTCTTAATCCAGAGGCAGATGCTTCTTGCAAAAATCTTTTTATGTATTGAGCCCTTTGATTTATACTCGGGTTTCCGTTCCAATATATATTTGCGTCCACGCAAGTTCCATTATAGTGACAGGAACTTTGGTGAGGTCTTGATGGTTTGTATGCTTCTGTAACTCTCCAAGTAAAACCATAAACTGGGCTACAAGTTCCTTGAACAGCGGAACAACTTGTCAACTTCTCGTTTAGTTGGAGAAGGCTATTTGCAAGACCTGGAACAGCACCGTCGTTTACAGCTGACACAGTAACTCCAAAACCTTGGGAATTTTTATTATTTTTTATAGATATGCAAGTTGGACAACTGCACGGTTGTGGGCCATTGTATCCAGGGCAGGTGTCTGTGACGGGTTGGGCTGGGGGTTTAACGCCTGGAGGCGCTTGGTAAGTAACCCCAGTTAAATTAAAAGTCAGAGCGTTCGGGTTTATAGTGTAAAGAATTATATACGCTCCAATTGCCAAAAGAAGCCCTAATATTGCATTTGTTATTTTTTCTTTAGCTTCGCTTTTTCCACCAATCGCATCGGTTGACAGATACTGCACTCCCCCTATAACTATCATTAGGACAGCCAAAACTCCCGCCAAACCTATAAGTAGTGTAAAAATGTTGGGTATATAATCTGTGATGGGAACTTTACAACTATCTGGGTCAATCAAATTTCCAGAACTATCAACTGCACAATTCCCCGTTGTTGTTCCAGGGATTGGCGTTAAAGGGGTGTATCCTTGTGCAAAGGAAAAAGAATTTGTGCCAATAAAGACTGTCAGTATTATAAAAGCTACGATAATGTTTTTTGTTTTTTTCATTTTATTCAAAAGATACAACAAATTTATTTTCAGCGGACTGTAGTATATTTTCTTGATTTTGTATACGAAACGAAACTACCGCAGAACCAGCAGAACCCACTTCCCTTCTAAGGGTTGTGACATTTGGCTCTTCTGACAGGCCGTTTCCTGGCAAATTGTTTACAAGCCACGATAAATTTAAGAATTCATTTAGAAGGCTTTTTCCGCTTACAAAAAACGGTGATGCAAATATTGTAAATTCTTGGCCTTTCAATTCAAATTTTTCTCCTATAGATTTGTTGAAAAGTATTCCATATAAAGGGTCTTTGTGGTAAAAAACTATTTTCGGCTCGACAGATTTTATACTTATCATTTTTTCAGTCACATAACTTTTGTCGGAAGACTCAATTTTTAAAGTTATTTTTTCACCTTTCTCAAATCTCGTACCAGAAATCGCTATATTTTTTTTACCATAACCAGAGTTGTTAATTAGGTTTCTTTCAAACACTTTCCAGCTGTATATTAATGAATCTTCAGAAAATCTGCTTCCGTTGGGGTTTATAAAGTGAGGAACTGCCGTAAGGCGCAGAACGCTTCTTTGTGAATATAATCGCTTCCCTTTATAAAAATTAGGCACATAGGTGTCTGATTCCCATATAATATCTGTTTCTGCGGGCCTCACGGTAATTCTTCTTAAGAACGCAGACGAGTCTGTGGGATCAACTATAATATCAATATTCTGAACGCTTCCCAATTCGCCAGTTTGAAAAGAAAAAACCCTCTCTCCCACACCTTCAGTTATTTTTTCACCATTAATTTCCCAAGAAATTTTGGCGGTGTTTAAGTCTGTAAAATGACTGGTTATTCGCACTGTTACTTGAGATTTTGGTCCTGGAAATTTGGGATTTACTTCTATTGATAAAATTTCACTAATATTTCCAACAGGGCTTTCAAATTGACCAAAAACCACAAGCGGCGATGCCATCAAAAACATAAAGAGAGTCGTGGTGAGGATTTTTTTTACTGCCTTGGTCATTAAACAAATTATACACCAGTTTTTATTTTAAAATATGGTTTTTCATCAAGTTTTTTCACCCGTTATTATTTCTGCGAGGATTTGTTTTTTCCGACAACAGGTATCGTTTTTTGAATTTTTTCTATTCCTATTAGAAAAATTACCGAGACTGTCCACCCGGGTAAAACACTAAGTATTGGGATTATTTCTATAACAACCCCCGCCCCCATTGCCAAAGCCCTTTTAGGGCTTGTAAAACTTCTTCCATAGAATTTAAACCATAGAAAAAAAGTTAAAAAAGCAAAGATGGTTATTATAAAACTTAATATTTGTCCAGCCAGTGGGACAAAGTTTACAATTAGCTGTGCGAAGTCGTATAAGATTGCCACAAACAACATCAAAAACATTGTTGACGAACCCATTTCTTTTTTTTCCATCAAGGTTTTAGGTTTGATTCGAACTAGCTTCCCCAAGCTCTTGCCTCGACCTTTGTATGGCCAGTATTTGAGATGGGTCCGAGGTTATTATTTGGTCTTCTGTATAAGACGCAAGAATTTTAATGGCAACGTGTTTAAGTCCCGCAAAGAAGATTCCTTCTCCAACCCCGGACTCTAGAAGTAAATATTTTTCTTCTTCTGTGAGATTGAAAACTTGTTGCAGTCTGTCTATTGCGGTCGGAGACTGTTTCATCAAAAGTTGAATTGAAGAGTTTGTAATAATGGGCGTTCCATAAGGAGATTTCAAAAAATCATCCACATCCTGGGTTATTGTTGCTAGTCCTAAATAATATTTTCTTCCTCTCTTGGCAAGGTTCAACAAGAAAGAAGCTGTGTCTTCAGATTTCATCATCCACCAGGCCTCATCTATTACCAAGAGTCGTTTTTTGAGCTCTTTTCTTATGGCGTTCCATATATAGTGCATAACTATATACATTGCTATGGGCTTGAGTTCGTCTTCCATATCTCTCAAAGAGAAGACGACAAATTTTTTATTTATATCTATGTTTGTTGGTTGATTTATAAAACCAGCCCAAGTTCCTCTGGTGTATTTTGTCATTCTTTGTGCCAAAGATTCTCCCCCCTCAAGGCCAGAAAGAACCATTTCAAAGTCGGAAAGCAGCGGTGCTTCCACATTTGAAAAATCAGAATCTGGAGTGATGTCTTTTAGAGCGTAAGTTTCCGTAATTGCCCTGTCAATGAGGGCGTCTTCTTCGGCGGTGAGGCCACCAAGCATAAGTCTGAAAAGCCCAACAAGATTTATAATATTGGATCGCAAGACGCTGGCAAAAGACTCCCCTTCTGTTGGAGGAGGAAGATCAAAAGGGTTTATGTGATGCTCTGAATTAAGAGAGATTTTGAAGTACCGCCCCCCTACAGCTTCCGCCATATACTCATACTCCCTTTCAGGATCTATGACCATAACATCTGTATCAAACATAAGTGTTCTTAAAATTTCTAGTTTTGTGGCATAAGATTTTCCGGCACCAGACTTTGCAAAAATTATGGAGTTGTAGTTTTCCATTGAGAACCTGTCAAAAAGAACCAGACCAGAGTTGTGTCTGTTTATTCCAAAAAGAATTCCTTTGTCTGTCGTCAGATCAAAAGATATAAAAGGAAATACACTTGATAGTGGAGAAGAGTTTAGCTTTGAATTTACAGACAATTCGTCATTTCCTAAAGGCAATATGCTTCTAAACCCTTGTTCTTGCTGGAACAAGGCCGGCTTTACATATACAAGCTTCGCCTCGAGAATTGATTTGATTTCAGACTCTATTTTATCCAGCTCATTTTCGTTGTCTGCGTATATTGAAACATAGAGACCAACATCAAAAAGTTTTTCTTGGGCCTGCTGAAGAGAATCTCTAAGATTTTCTAGGTCTTGATAAGCAACATCAAGCATCGGATCTCTCACAAGTCCCTTGTCTTCCCTGGCGTGTATTTGACTCTGCACTTCGGCAACTTTCTTTTGAAATTGTTTTAGAACTCTCGAAGTTTCTATCGGGTGTATAAAAATTGAAATATCAAAAATTCTATCTAGGTTTATTATCGGAGCAAACCAACTTTCGGATAAATACCTGGGATACGAGATTACAAAAAAACTTCTGACGAGCTTTTCTCCCAAATTTAAATCTTTGGCGCTCACTTTAAGAGCGCTTGGCGCAATTATATCCTTAAGTGTCAAAGAATTTGCCTCAGAAATTTCGTGAGGAAGTATGGAAACTCCTTGAGGTTCTGTTGTTTTGTTTTTTGTTTTTATAAAATCAAATATTCCCATTTTATTTTTCGTTTAGTTGAATCGGCTTTTCTGTCTCACCTGGATTGAATATTTTATACAAAAGCTCAGTTATTTCCTCAGTTCCCAACCGAGCAATTCGTATTCCGCATCTTGTCAGGCCTTGTTCTACCACGGACACCCTTTGCTCAAGCTGTGTTCTGTTTTCTTCAAATTTTTCTGCGGAATTTTCGCTTATCGAAGAGCTTGAGTTTTTAGACAAGAGTCCACCAGAAAAACCCTTTTTTGTTTGAATTACAGAAGGAGAGTAAGGTACTATGACGAAAAAGCTTTTCGTCATAATGTTTGTATTTTCGGTAAAACTTTTTATAAACTCTATATATTCTTGTATCTGAATTTTCATCAGATTGTTTAGCTGGTTTTTCCTCTGATTTTCAAGAAGGGCCAAGTAGGGTCTAATATCCAACCTTCTCGACTGGGCTAATATTTGTATTGAAAAATCCAAAGAGTTTACAAAGTCCTGAAACTGTAAAAGTATTGCCGTTCTTTCATCTTCTGATTTCAAAGAAAAGTTTATTGAAGACGCCAAAATAACGGCTCTTAGACTGCCGTCCCTCAGTTCCATTATTCCGTCCCTTATGTTTTCTATGGGAACAAAATCTTGTGTAGCTTTAGCGTTTATTGCCATACCAATTTAGGAATTGTTTGTATAGATAATAATATCACAACAAATTTTATTCCTCGTTTTCTATTTTGGATGCAGGGTTTTTTCTAACAGTTATTCCCCAAGACAAGTCTTTTAGTTTGCTGTCCGAAAGCTTTGGTATAAAAACTTGAGGAGCGATGTCAATTTGTTTTTTTGGATCGGGTTTTACTTCCTGCTTTTTCCAAATATAGAGCTTTTCTCCTATGTGGTACTTAAAAAAAGCTTCGACCATATAAATAAATGATTTATTGTTTACTTTTACGAAAGTTAGAGCTAGAGACAGGAGAATAATAGGAGCCGATATTAGGAGGGCAATAAGCTTTGGAAGAAAAGAGAAACACACCACAGTAGCTCCGGCACCTCCTGCTAGGTAGATAAATTGTTTCAAGGTAAAAGGCCCGAATATTTTGTCTTCTACTTCTATAAATTGTGGAACTTGGAATCGCATTGATAGTAAAAAGTAAACAGTAGACAGAGATTAAGTTTTGGCTCTAAGGGTCTTTATCAGTCCGTTTATCATTTTTGATATTTCTATTAAAAGTGTATCAACTTCATTATAATCCAACTTTTCTCCAAAAGGCAGACTTTTTGAAATTTCGACTTGAGTTTTTAGCTCTGCTATAGACCCAAGAGATATTCTTAAGAAATGGCAAAAATCCTTTTTACTTCCTCTAATACTCCCTTCTGCAATATTTGAAGCAACAGAAACCGAAGCTCTTCTCATCTGTGAGGTTAAGCCGTATAGTTCGTTGGCGGGAAACTTGTCTGACAACTTGTACACCTCAAGTGCCAATCTAACTCCCTTTTGCCAGACTTTTAAATCTTTAAAAGAGTAGATTGGTTCTGGTTTTTGCATTTTCTGTTTACTAAATACTGTCTACTCGAGCCCTAACTTAAGGGCTCTCGGTACGGATCCTGTCCCGAAGGGTATTGAGTTTTCAAAATTCTGTCCCCACTTGCCTGATTTGCAAAAGCATCTTTTCTCTTTCTCCACTCCTCTTCGTCTTCGGCCAGATTTGAAAGAGTTTGATCCACCGCACTTGAAGGTGTGTTTTGCGGAGTGGCTGTTGGGCTGGAACTTGGGACTATTTTTTCAAAAAACGACGGGGACTGACTTTGCGGAGCGATTGGCGCATTTGGAGGGATAGGTTGTGCGGGCTCACTTGCCAAACCTATTATTTTGGAAGGTTCTGTGAGCCTGCCTTCCATTGCAACAGGCGTTGTTTCTTGAGAAGGTGTTGGCACAGAAGGGCTGTTGATGGGGGGAATGGAAACCTCCATTTCAGGTTGAATTTCTGGAAGATTTGAAGCCGTTGGCTTTTCTACTCTCGGTGTTTCTGGGGCTTTTTTGATCGGAATAGGCACTTCCTCTTGAGTGTCTTTTTTTAAATTAGAAATGCTGTATTCTCCGCTTACTCCCGTGCTTTTTGGTTGTTCCCACCACTTTCTTTCCTCTGGTTGGATAGTAGCTGATTTGTCTTCTTGAAACGGCGCAGGGTTTGGTAGGGGCGCTTTATTTTGAGACGGCACTTCCTCTTGTTTTGAGAGAATGTCTAAGTTGCTCGGATTTTGGTTTATGGTTTCTCCGTCATCTATTATTTCTGTTGGGAGAAATGCCAAAATTTCAGAAAATATTTTTTCACGAACCTCCGTGTCAGTTTGTTGTGCCAAAAATTCAGTTAATCCCAGAGAATTTTGAATATTTGTTTTAAAATTTTGAACCAAGTCAAGACCCAGAAGAATGGTTATAATTTCAGTATTTAACGCCTCCTTTTGTTCTTCCGAAAAAGCGTTTTTCTGAGAAATTTGAGAGGCAAAAACTTCCCAGCTACCACTTGCTAGGTAGTTTTTTATTTCTGTCGGAGCAATGCTTAACTGTTCTTCAATTATTTTTTGTTTTTCTTCCATTTTTTATTTCGTTTCACCTTCTTTTTTTCCACCTTCTCCCTCAGATTCCCCACCACCTTCTTTTTTATCAGAATCGTCATCTTTTAATTCCCCCGTCTTTTTCAAAGCTTTTTTTATCAAATCTTCTGCTTTTTCGTCACCTTTTCTTATTTTTGCTGCGGCGTCAACATTGGCTCTCCAAAGCTTTGTTTTTCTTCCTGGTATTCTAAAGAATGGAATTTCGTTACCTCCAAACCCTCCCCTTGAAGATATTGTATCTGCGTAAGTGTTTTTTCTTACTTTTTCTGCACCATCAATACCTTTTTCTATTTTTCCTCCATAATTTTCTTTGACCTGACTAACTTTCTGGTCGTAGACCGCCTTCTCGTTCTTAGCGTCTGTTTGGGCTTGAGCCAGAGAAATCTTTTTATCTTTCAATTTGTTTTCTTGTTCGGCTATAGATTCTGGTAGCACCATTTTTTTAAGTTCTTCTTCCATTTGTGCTACTTCCGCCTCCAGGTTTTTTGCAAAAGCATCTGCTGCTTCAACCGCACTTTTATCTATCTGACCGATCTCTCTTTCCATTCTAGCTTCCATTTCTTTAGGGCTCACTCCTTCCAAGCGGTCGACCTTGCTTTGTGCCTCACTCACTCTTGCTTTTTTGTATTGTTCAACGGTTTCAACTTCCTTTACCGCCCTTTCAGAGGCTTTTGTTTTTTCTTCCCACTTCTTTATCTCATCTTCGTAATTTTTCTTGTCTCGTGGATTCAACGAAGCACCCCTCGCTTCGTATTCTTTTTTAAGCTGGTCTAATCTTCTGTAATTATCGTCAAGTTCCATCTCTCTGTTTCTCTTTTCTTTCTGGTGCTCTTTTTGGAATCGGGGATCTTTTGTGTCTATGCTTTTAGCTTCATTAAGTTCTTCTCTTGCTTTGGCTTTAGCCATTGCAGAAGGACCCAGCGAATCAGCAAATTCCGTTTCTTTTTTAACTTTTTCTTTATGAATCGCTTCGTACCCGCCCTTTCCTCCAGCTTTTCCTAAGCCCAAATCAGTGTCTTTGCTATCAAACCCTAATTTTCCTCCTGCACTTGCCAAACCACCCCTCAAATCCAAGCTTCCTTTAGCTGTCGCTTGGCTACTTTTGAGAGCTATTTTTGCTATAAAGTTTTTGCTAGCCGCTTCCTTCAATTTGTCTGACTCCGAAATATTTTTAGCCACCCTTCCTATTGTCCCCCTGCTTGCCCAAGCTGTCGTTCCAAGCGCCCCACCAACCACTTTAGCTCCAATACTTCCCCCCTGATCCGCCACTTGTTTTGAAATAATTAGTGTTGCTACGGCAAATACAATTACTATTACAAAATTCATTACAAGATCAAAAGTTCCTTGTGACGACGCTCCGCCAGCAATTTGAGAAAAATTTTCTGTAAAATTTGCAGCATTTGATCCAGAGGTCAGACTTCCCCCTTGTATGAACCCGCCACTTCTTATAATGGTTAAGACTACCCAAGTCAAAATCATGAAAATTGGAGCAAACAGAGCCTGAGCGGTTAGGCTTTCAAGCCACTTTTGTCTCATTTTGGCTCCTATTCCCGGCAGTACAAGTCCTAGAAAAAATATTGGAGATAAAATTAATAAAAATATTATGTTGACATACCTAATAATGAACATTATTGATATGGCGAGAAACACAAAAGATAAGACGGTAAAGAAAATAGACCCTCCAAATGAAACGACCGCGACTGAATAAACAGACTTGGTTTTATCATAAAGATCTGGCCCGTCTAGAGGACTAAAAAAAGTTGTTAAACCCAGGGGCTCCATGAAACTGTTTGAAAGACCGGAAGAAAAAATATCACCAGGGGTTGGATTAAGTCTTTCGTAGAAAGTAAGGGCAACTAAATTTGAAGCATCAAATATAACCTTTGTAAAAAATAAGCTGAAATTTATAAGAAGCGCGGCTATGATTACATTTATGAGGCCTTTTTTCCAATTTACACTACTTAAGCCAAGTATTGTTCCTATAGCTATGTAAAGGAGGGCGAATATAAAAACCATATTTGAAATATCTCTAATTACTGACCAAGCTATGTTTATGCCAGTAATTCCAGAAATGTTTTTAGAAAGATCTATAACGGTAAAATCCAAAACCAAGTTTAAAACAACTCCAGATAACCACAAAAGCCACGACGTTATCATCACGGGTAGCATTAAGAGTGTGGCCAAAAAATATCCAAGCGCCTCTCCTATTCCCGTTAAGCCGAAAAGAGTATTAAACAGACCAGCTTCGGCCGTTTGTGTGTTAAGTGGAAAAATTGCAAAAAACAGCAAAATTATTATAAAACCACTTGTTTTTAGAAACCCCTTTTTCATTTATTCTTATTTTAATATATCAAAACGGAATCTGTGCACCTAACATTTGTTGCGGGTCTTACCGTGGAATCAGCGTCTATTACTGTTATCTGGGCTGATTTCGTTCCGGTGTCTTCATAAATTCTTGGAGCCAAAACTGTGGTTACTCCGTTAGTTTGGCTGATTGGCATTGAAGGCCATTGTGGAAATGCTAGTTGTGTTCTGTTAATAATCATGTCATCTCCCGCCCAAACAATTCTTGAGAAGATCCCGGAGCCACCAGTTATCGTAGCCTCCCACGTGACCGTTTGTCCTTTTCTGGCGGTATAAGGAGGTCTTAGTGTGCAAGAAACAGACAGTGGAGCGTATCTCGATATATCAACCGGTCCCTGGCACTGGACAACACCAGTTTGTGTTGTTTGTTGCCCATCCTGAACGATTGTCCTTGTTACTGTTACAGAAGCACTCTTTTTTCCAGCGCTTTGGTAAGTTATGTTTACTGTCTGGGTGTTCCCAGACAAACCGTCAGACCCAGACCATGAAATAGTTTGGTTGTTAGAAGATCCTATAAATTTCCAAATGACTTCGTCTCCAACAATTCCAGTTAGTTTATCTGGAACACAAGAGCCGAAAGGACTAGTTACTCCTCTGACCCCACCGTACCCGTTAGAAGTCCAACCACCAGAAGTTGAGTTTATTAGACCAGCAGAACTTCCTGAGTTAAATATCCTGCCAACCAAATAACCAACCATTGCCCCAGCAATCTCATCGAACTCGTCAGCAAGCTCTAGTTGAGCCAGTTCTGTTCCAAGTGTTTCTTCGAGTTGAGATTCTATTACCGTTCCGGGGGTTTCTACAGGACCTCTTCTTGCGCAAATCAGTTCAGGTAAAATTTCTCCAGTACCAAAATCTTCATTAGACCATTCTTCGCATTTAGACCAAGACAAGAACCCCTTTCCCCAATTTAAAAGAGTTTTTTCCGTCTCTCTTTCTTTGCCTATTCTTAAAAATAGACCAGCTTGAGCGTCTAGAGCGGAAGTATAAGGATTGCCTTGAGTTGTTTGTGTTAGGTTATACCACTGCTTCCAACCCCCTTCACTAAATGTTCCAGATAGAAAAGAATCTATGTTACCCAAAGCTCCTGACAGTGTGCAAGATCCCGCATAAGGATCTCTTGATAGTGTTCTGGAATTTGAATGTAAAAGTTCCACTGAGTAAAGGACTTTGTCTTTGAAAGGACTACAAACTCCTCCCAAACCGATACTTTTTAAAAAATCTCCAGCCACTTTGTCCCCCACCCCCAAGAAAAAATCTTGTGGATCAACAGCGAAAACAGGACCCCCATCAAAACCTGTATTTATCCAATCCACAACCGCATCCCCCATCTTGTCTATAAGTTCTCTGGCCAATATTATCATTAGGGAATCGAAAGTTATTCCTGGAATCGTAATTCCGAAAGCTGTTATTCCGACCTCTTTTGATCTGACGGCTGCGTCTGAAACAGGAACAGATGGCAGTGGCTCAGTCGGAACTCCTATAAAGGGAAATTGTGCCTGGGCCTCCTTGGTAAAAATAGGTCCAATTGAAGAGGCGAATATTGTCAATATTAAAAATATAACAGTAAATTTTTTCATTTTAAGTTTGGTTGACTGTGCTAGCGTTTATATTGTTGCTCGATAAAAACAATATAATGTTGTTTACGGCATTTGATTCCTCGGTTTGTGCTCTGGTATGAGTCTCCAGTCCCAAAAGAGCTCTAAGAGGGTCACTTTTCAAGTTCTCTCCTATTTGTGAAAGTCCTAACCCGCTTTCTTTGTAACTGTTGGCTAGGGTGAGATGTAAACCAACCAATCCCTCTGGCACCTCCATGCGCATTATTTCTTCTGCCAGGTCGTAATATAGTTTGCCCGCTCTTAAAAATTTGTCAGCAGGAAGATCGCCAGCAGAAAACGTTGTTCCGCCCGCGCTTCTTATGGGGTCTTCTAAATATATTATTTGGTATCTATTTCTTGTTCTCATCAAATTGTCAGCGTAATTAGCCATTCTGTCGATTTCTTGGTCAGGGAAGATTGTTTTTATATCAGACCGAAGATATCTTTTTGATTCGAATATTGAAAAATTAGAAACAATTTGATTTGCCGAATTGTTTATTGAAGCTTCATTAAGACCTCCCGAATTTTTCAAGTTTGTATATTCTGCAAAAAGATCGATGCCCAATCTTTCCGTATAGTTTTTTGTGGAATAGGAGGATGATTTTTGGGGCCGTGTCTGAGTGCTAGATAACTCACCACTTTCTTTTTTTTGTTTTACGAACTCATAGTCGGACAACCCACTTTCATTACTGTTCGCTTTGCGAGGGTCTGTCCCCCAGAGAATTTCTTCCCAATCTAAAAGACCGTCCCCATCGTTATCAACCTCTTCCCAAATTGTTGGTTTTTGTGAGTTGGATATTGATTGGTAGAGAATTTCTGTGTCTTTTTTAAAATAAAAAGAAAGCCCGACTATAAATATTGCGGCTACTAAAAATAATATAATTTTTGGAGAAGGTGATTTCAATTTTCTGCTCAATTAATATGTGTATATTATATACCAACAGGAAAGCCTTTTTTGTTTTTTGTGGATAAGGATTTTTTAGTAAAAGCTTATATTTTTCTGTATAATTTGTTTACTGTGAAATATAAATCACTCCCCTTCATATTTTTGTTTTTTTTGTTTTTTCTATCTTATTCTTTCGCCAATTTTTCTTTTCAAAGAAACCTGAGGTTAGGTGAATCAGGTACGGATATTATTGAATTACAAAAATTTTTAAATAGATTTCCAGATACGAAAATATCAGAAACGGGCCCTGGTTCACCTGGCAATGAAACTGATTATTTTGGGCCAAAGACTCAGCAAGCAGTTATAAAATTTCAAGAAAAGTACAGAAACGAAGTTCTTGTTCCAAACGGCCTTTTTTCCGGCACTGGATTTGTTGGACCATCAACCAGAGAAAAAATAAATAAAATTTTATTAAACGAAGGTTTGTCAGAGGATGGCACATCTGAAACTTTTACAGAAGAAACTGAAACTGAAAGTGCCGGTCAAAGTTCTTTGTTTTCAATACAAACACCAAAAATTTTTTCAGTTTCTGCTTTTCAAGTAAGTCCTGGGGCGAAAGTAACTTTGTTTGGTAGAGGATTTTCTTTGTCCGCTAATGATGTTTATGCTGGAGAAAAAAAGATTTTATCCAACCTGAAAAGTTTGGATGGAACAAAATTGGAGGTAATTATTCCCAACGATCTTGCAGAGGGTAGCTACAATTTGTGGGTTTCTAATGCTTTGGGGGATACAAAAAATCAAATAAAAGAAGACTTTCTTGTTGTTTCAAAAATGCCAAAACCTGCCAGTACAATTTTAAGAGTTGAGCCACTAGAAACTCATGCGGATGAAATAAATTCTATTACTGTAAAAATTACAGGAGAAAATTTTTCTACCATTCAAAATGAAATATATTCATCATTCGGCAACATTGGTAATCTTCGTTCAGAAAATGGTGTGATTAGCTTCCCTCTTTCAAGTTTGCCAGAAATAGCCCAAATTAAATCTATTCCGTCTTCTGTCGGCAAGATAAGAATACCAATATATCTTTTTGTAAAAAATGACTCTGGAATTACACAAACACCAGCAATCTTTTATTTAAATTTAAATTAAATGAAAAAACTTAAAAAATTTTTTGGAATATTATTTGTAGTTATATTTTTATTAGTACCCATTGACGCTGGAGCACAAACTCTCCCTTTCGGCGGAATGGTTGCTTTTTCTGTTCCCTGCACGTGCTCTTTTAATTTATGGATATTTTTTGCTCCAATGTATCCGGCCCCCGTCCCATTCCCATATTCTGGAGCCCTTGTTTACACCCCAGGAATCAGTTTTCTCCACCCACTTTTCCTTATAGGAGTACCAACAAAGTGGCACTTGGGCGATTATGTTCCTGGTGTCCAGGCCTGTTTCATAGGGGCGCCGCCTTTTTGCGTTCCTCTTCCCTCTTGGGGCCATATATTTAGAGTCGGTACTAGTGGCTAGTTTTTTAGGATTTTTTTCCAATTTTCCAAAGAAATTTTTTCTGGCCTCTCATTTGATTTAGCTCCAATTTTTTTTAGTTTTTCTTTTAGTATGTTTTTGTTCATAATCTCCACCAGATTGTTGACCAGAGTTTTTCTTTTGTGGGAAAAACCAGTTTTTACTAGCTTAAAGAATTCTTCTTCTGAAGTGTCTTTGAAAAAGTCTTTAGAAATATTTTTTATGAGTAAAATCGCAGAGTCAACGCTCGGTGGAGGAGAAAAACTTCCTTTCGGGATTTTTTTTACAAAAATAGGGTTTCCGTAAGCTTTTACACTTATTGAAAGCAAACTTTCTTTGCCATCTTTTACAACAATTCTATCTGCGACTTCTTTTTGGACCATAACTGTTATAAGTTCTGGTTGAATTTTGTTTTCCAAAAATTTTCTTAAAAATTTTCCCGTGATGTAATAGGGAATGTTTGCCACAATTTTGTATTTTCCTGATTGCAAATCAAAATCTTTCGGTTCCACCAAAAGAATGTCATTTTCAAAAATTTCCAATTTTTCATCCGCTATTTCATTTTTAAACTTCTCTTTGAGAAAAGAAATTAACCTGCGGTCTTTTTCTACCGCTATAACTTTTTTTACCAACGGTAGAAGTTGCCCTGTAAGTACGCCTTCTCCCGGTCCGACCTCAAGCACAATATCGTTTTTGTTTAAATCTGAAGAAGAGATGATGGTGTTTAGAGCAGACTGGGATTTTAAAAAATTTTGTCCCAAAGATTTTTTTTTGAAAAATTTTTCCATTTTAAAATTCTATTGAGAAAAGAGGTTTCTTGGAATTTTCATATTCAAACTCTTCTCTTTCTAAAAATTCATCTGGCACATCTAAAACAAATTCTGACGGCGCATTTATTTGTTTTGAACCAAAAAGCGTTCTTATCTGGGCATATGAAAGAAAAACCTTTTTCCTCGCTCTTGTGAGCGCTACATAAAAAAGCCTTCTCTCTTCCTCGCTTTCTTCCGGAGTTAGGTTGTCGTGGGAGCTTCTTTCGTGCGGGAATAGTCCGTCTTCAAGTCCTGT
The DNA here is from genome assembly GCA_964509605.1 of uncultured Candidatus Saccharibacteria bacterium. Lineage (GTDB taxonomy): Bacteria > Patescibacteriota > Minisyncoccia > Phycocordibacterales > Zambryskibacteraceae > CAZDXF01. The sequence continues at coordinate 12,753 of CAZDXF010000005.1, read as the reverse complement.
TATAAAGACATAGTCAAACTCAAGCCCTTTGGATGCATGAATTGTCATAAGTTTTGCTCCATTTTTCTTTTTTTCCAAATCGTCCTGATCGCTTTCAAGAGCAGCCTCGGTTAAAAGCTTCTCCACACCCTCTTCACTTTCCAAAGAGTCATATTTTGTCGCTAAGGTAACAAGTTCTTTTATGTTTTCTAATCTTTCCAAATCCTCTTCATTTTTCCCCTCAAACATTTTTTCTAGACCACTTTCTTTTATTGCAAACCTAACAACTTCTGAAGTTTTTTCTTTTCCAATCTTTTCTCTTATCCTCGTAAGGATATTTTTGAAATCACGATATTTTTCTTGGGTTCCTTTGGGCAAAGAACTTTCCTTTCCTTCAAAAATTTTTAAAAGAGACACTTTGCCGATTCCTCTTGCGGGAACATTTATTATTCTCTTTAAATCCGCCCAACTTTCTGTATTAAGCGAGGCTCTTATATAAGAAAGCGCGTCTTTAACCTCCTTTCTTTCAAAAAATTTTGTACCAATGAGCTGGTATTCCAAATCGTTTGAAATAAAAGCTTCCTCAAGTGCTCTAGATTGAAAATTTGCTCTATATAAAACAGCGATTTCATTTTGAGGCACTCCTTTTTTTATCAAACTACTCACTTTTGAAGCAACAAACTGAGCTTCGGCGTTTTCATCCAAAGCTTCAAAAATAGAAATCATTTCTCCTGTAGGATTTTTTGTAAATAAATTTTTATCTTTCCTAAACTGATTCTTTTTTATTATCAAGTTTGCAACCTCTATTATATTTTTACTAGATCTATAATTTTCTTCCAAAAGAATTATTTTTGCTTCAGGGTAATCTTTTTCAAAATCCATTATGTTTTTTAATCGGGCGCCTCTCCAGCTGTAAATGTTCTGGTCTATATCTCCAACAGCACAAATATTTCTGAATTTGCTTGCGAGCTTTTTCGCAATTAGGTACTGAACTTTATTTGTGTCTTGATATTCGTCAACATGAATATATTTCCAGACATCTTGGTATTTTGATAAGACATCATCTTTTTTAAAAAGCTTGTAAGTTTCTAGAAGTAAATCATCAAAATCAAGGGCATTGTCTTTTTTTAGTAAATTTTCGTATTCTTTCCAAACGGAAGAAACCACTTTGCCCATAAACTCTCCTCCTTCCCTTTCTTCAAATTCTTCTCTTTCTGTCCCAGCTCCTTTTTCTCTAGAAATAATGCCAAGAATTTTATTCGGTTCAAATTTTTTGGGATCCAGCCCTTTATTTTTCAGCGCCTCTTTCACCGCCTGCTTCGAATCACTTTTGTCGTATATGGTGAAGTGCCTTGGCAGATCAATTGCCTTAGAATTTTCTCTTAAAATATGGACACATAAAGCGTGGAAAGTGCTTACAAAAGGTCTTTCTTTTGAAGATATGGGTAGTGACATTTCAGAGCTTCCCAAAAGCTTTTCAACCCTTTCTCTCATTTCACTTGCTGCTTTATTGGTGAAAGTTATTGCTAGGATTTGGTGGGGTGATACGCCTTTTAATATTAAATTGCCAATTCTTTCAATTATTGTTTTCGTTTTTCCGGCACCAGCTCCGGCAAGGATTAAAACTGGGCCATCTAAGGTTTCTGAGGCGTTTTTTTGAGCAGGATTTAGCGATTTTGAGTGTTGCATTCGGCTTAAACTATAGCAGAAGGTTAAAAAATAGAGAATTTTTGCTGATTTTTATTGTTTTTTGATATCCACACCAGCCACTGGCGACAGTTGACTCAAGCCCTCTTAGAGCTATAATGGAGTGTGTACAGATTTGAATTTCTGAAATGATGTGGCTCTACAGAGCCATTTTTGCGGAAAATCCAGAATTATCATTTAAATTAGGCGTATTTTATTTAAAATCTCAAAACTGGTTTCTCGCCAGTTTATAGGCAAGTTTAAAAAAGCTAGGAATTTATTGATCGGACTGTTCTATGCCAATACAGCCCTGCTTTTGTTTGCCATGAGTTTTCCTTCTGGGGCCAACGCTGGCCTTTTTGCTTTTGTTGCCGAAATATTTTCTGGGAGTGAAAAACCGCTGAAAGAAGAAAGAATTTTTAATTCTCAGACAATGGCCGTGCTTGAGGCCCCTCTAAACTCCAACCCAAATCCGCTATTTGGTGGAGGAGAAGTTTCTATTGTTGGTGGGACAGCTTTAATGTCTGAGGGGGTGGGCGGGCTTTCAGAAAATGCACAAGATCATCCAACCTCTGATCAGATAAGCATATATGTTGTAAGAGAGGGCGATACTTTATCTCAAATCGCCCAAATGTTCGGGGTTTCTGTAAATACTGTCAGGTGGGGTAATGATATAAAAGGTTCGGTTATTTCACCTGGGCAAACTTTGGTTATCTTGCCGATTTCTGGAGTTAGACACACTGTGAAGAAGGGAGACACTCTCCAAAGCATCGCAAAGCTTTACAAAGGTGATTTAGAAGAGATAAAAAGCTACAACCATATATCAGAAAGCACTTCTCTGGCAGTTGGCGATGTAATAATTATTCCTGATGGAGAAATTGTCCAAACAACTTCCTCGTCTCCTGCACCATCAAGAACAATCGCGGTTTCAAGCTCCCAAGCTTATGAGGGCTACTATATAAAGCCAGTTCCCGGAAAAAGAACACAAGGCATTCACGGATTCAATGCGGTTGATTTGGGTTCTCCTGTTGGAACTCCTATTGTCGCTGCTGCGTCCGGCAAGGTTATCATAAGCAGAAATTCTGGTTGGAATGGTGGGTACGGAAAATATATTGTTATTCAGCACAGCAATAAGACACAGACACTGTATTCCCACAATAGTGAAAACATAGTGTTTGAAGGTGCGGAGGTCGTTCAAGGCCAGGTCATAGGTTATGTTGGCGCCACAGGAAAAGCTACCGGTCCGCACCTTCACTTTGAAATAAGGGGAGCAAAAAATCCTTTTTAAAATATCTAGATTACATTCTCTCCGCGAATTTTCGTGGGAAGAAATTAATCTAGATAATGTGCCAAAAACAAAAACCTGTCCCAGTTTGTTGGGACAGGTTTTTGTTTTCACTTGATATAATCTTTTAATGGATTTTATTAAAAAAATACTATTTGTTTCTTTGTTTTTAATCGTCTTGTTGACGGGCCTTTTTGTGTTTTTTGATGGTTTGCCTGCTTTTAAAAAAATAATTTTTTATAAAAATGATCTAAGATTTTCAAATACTCAAAAATGGGACAGTGAAATTTATTCAATGATTAAAGATGGCACTTTTTTTGTTGGAGATCCGTTTGTGGACGGTAAAGAATTTCCTCCCCCACCAGAAAACCTTAGTCTGCAAACAAAAAGAGAGATTGAAGAATTGAAAAATTTAGCTATGAAAATAGACGAGGATAAAGAAAAAGAAATTTTTCTAGAAATAAACACTACGACGATGAAAATGGGCCCATATTTTTATTCGGATTTTACTGAAAGCCGTAAACCTTACACAAAAGCTCTCTTTGATTTGTTTATGCCAGAATTTTTTAGCATTTTAATTAAGTATAAAGAAAAATTTGACAGAGTCAGACCAAGTTTCCTTGATAAAGATATCGTTCCTTCTGTCGGAGTACCCGGCCATCCATCTTATCCGAGCGGGCACGCTTCCCAAACATTTTTGGTTGCAAAAATGGCTTCAGAACTCGATCCAAAAAACAAAGAAGCGTATATACAAAGCGCATTTCGCATAGGTAAAAACAGAGAAATTGCTGGAGTTCATTACGAAAGTGATTCTATTGCAGGCAGACTTTTGGCAGAGGAATATTTAAAATTACTTTTTGAAGATGAAAGATTTCTGAGTGCTTTGGAGCTTGCTAAGCAGGAATGGTAACTAATCTTTTTTTCTAGGTCTATATTGTATCGCTTCCAAAATGTGTTCTGAAGAAATTTCTTCTTGGCCCGACAAGTCCGCTATTGTTCGGGAAACTTTTATTATTTTGTGATACACGCGAGGAGAAAGTCCCATTTTTTCAGCAGAATCATTTAGCAGTACTTTTGCTTCTTCGCTCATTTTTATTAAATCAACGAGATCTCTCGCGCTCATCTCACCATTTAGAGAACGATTTTTTCCCGCGAGTCTCTCTTTTTGTTTTTTTCTGGCGGATACAACTCTTTTTCTTACTTCTTCCGAACTCTCTCCTTCATAAATTTTTTCTGAAAGTTTTTTGTGTTCAATTCTTGGAACTTCAAGCCAAATATCAACCCTCTCTATTATTGGCCCCGATATTTTTTTCTGGTATCGCGATAAATTTATTGGACTGCATACGCATTCTTTTCCGACAAATCCATAATTTCCACAGGGACATGGATTCATTGCAGCAACCATTATGAAGTTTGCTGGAAACTGAGCACTTCCTTTTGCTCTTGATACTGATATTACTTTGTCTTCTAGCGGTTGTCTTAAGGCGTCAATGACCCTCCTTTCAAATTCTGCAAATTCGTCTAGAAAAAGGACACCTTTGTGAGCCAGTGTCGCTTCTCCTGGTTTAGGAGTTGCTCCTCCACCGACAATTGCAACATAAGATGATGTGTGATGAGGAGACCTAAAAGGTGGGTGGGTTATGAGATTTTGAGTAAGGGTGCCGGAGATTGAATGTATTGATGTTGCTTCCAGAATCTCTTCAAATGATAATGGAGGAAGTATTCCCGCAAAAGCTTTTGCAAGCATTGTTTTCCCAGTTCCTGGTGGCCCATACATTGCCACATTGTGTCCTCCAGCAGCGGCAATTTCCAAACCTCTTTTCGCCGTTTCTTGCCCCCTTATGTCTGTGAAATTCACCACCTCTTTGTCTTGTGAAATAAAGTTTGCCACCTCGGTTTTCGGCTGAGGTTCAATTTTTTCCTCATTATTTGTAGAAATTAAATGATTCAAAACTTCTTTAAGGTTTTGGGCTGGAAAAATTTTTATTCCGTCAATTAGCGCCGCTTCAATGGCGTTTTCTTTTGGCAAAAAAACTTCTTCAAAGCCTTTTTCTTTTGCTTCTTTTACTAAAGATAAAACTCCGTTTATTCTTCTTAGCTTTCCATCGAGAGAAAGTTCTCCCAAGAAAATTTTATTTGAAGGATCGAAGGAAATTTCTTCAGATGCAAGCAGATATGCTACAGACATCCCTAAATCAAAAGACGGACCTTCCTTTTTTATGTCAGCGGGTGCTAAAGAGATAACTACTTTTTGGTTTTTATTTTTAGGAGATTTGAAACCAGAATTTTTTATTGCCGCTGAAATTCTGTCGCGTGCTTCCTCAACCGCTTTGTCCGGCAATCCAACAATTGTGAAAGAGTGCAGACCTTTTGAAAGATCAACCTCTATATCTATGATGTGAGCTTTTAGGAGAGAAATTTGAGCGCTGTGGGTCTTTGAGAACATTGTTTTTTGAGCAAATATTTTGTTTTTTTATGTTGCTCTTAGCCCAAAACTCTTAACTCATATGCTCTTTGCAGGTTTGGGCGGCTGGATTTGCGTTTAGCCTGTCTTCTTCTATCTCTTTTCCGCAAACTTCACATTTTCCAAAAGTCCCCTTTTCTACTCTCTCCAGCGCTTGTTTGATTTCGTTGTATCTTATTTCTAATTGCTTCAATATTGCTGAGTTTCCTTCAAATTCTTCAATTGTGTCAGCGACTTCGTTTTCGTCAGCTGAAACTGCGTCCATAGACGGAGGCACAGCTTCCCAATCCCCCTGATTTGATGGGTTTTTTCTTCCAACCGAAAGGAGCTCTTTTTCTAGGACAGATAGCTCCGTTTCAAGTCGTTCTTTCATTTTTTGGATATCTGCCATGGGTCTATCATAGCAGGAGAATCTTGCAATGCAACTCTATCTGAGAAACCTTGTTGGAAGTGTTTTTTCTATAAAACTGCGAAACACCGACTCATTTCCGGTTATGAGAAGTGTCTTTCCATCAAGAAAAGAGTAAAGAAGGACAGTTTCTCCCAGTTCATTTTTTAAAATTCGTGCGTCTTTGTTTTTAATTGTAAGATCTTCAAATTCGCTATTTATCTGGGCTTCAAAATTGATAATTTGCTGGTCATCCTCCCCATTTTCTGTATTTTCTTCAGGCAGAGCATTAATTACTGAGACCGTTTTGTTTGAAAATATAACCCCGATGTCGTCATAAATGTTTTGTTCCCATCGAAGCATTCCATCAAATGCATTTTCAAAAGAGCTTATTTCTAAAAGTAAAAATGGATAAGAAAAGTTTTCTTTGAACAAACCAAACATCATTGACTTGTTGAAAGACCTAATCAGTGAGGATGGCGATCTTGTTTTTAATCCTTCCAAAAAATCACTTGGTGTTATGGGCTGAGTCGTGCCCAGACCAACAAACTCCATGTATAAAATTTCACCAGCTTTTCCACCCCAAGAATTTTTTTCAATCTCCACTATCTCAATCAGTTTATTTTTTTCTACTGCGGACACTTCATAAGACTTTTTTTCTTGGAAAGGGAGTATGGAGGAGCTTTGAGAGCTTTCCGATATGATCACGGGCTCTCTTTTTTGAATTATGTAAAAACCCGCTATGGCTGATATGCCCAAAAAGATTAAAATCAAGCTGGTCGTGGCTAATAAAAAATTCTTTTTTATTTGGGGATCAATTTTTTTTCTGGGTTCTTTTTTTTGCGCCTCTTCCTTCTTGTTTTTCTCCGCCATTGCTATGGTGAGAACAGAGGCGTTTTGATTTTTTATTATTTCTGCCACATCTCCCTGATATGTTCGCAGGTTTTTTATAGGACTTTTTGCTTCGGGTGAAATTTTTTCCGAAACTTCTTCCTTGCCAATCCCAGCCATCGCTTCATTGATAGAGCTTTTATTTTTATCAAAAAAATCTTTGCTCCCGGTCTGAGCTTTTTTTGCGAGTTCTTGAATTTTTTCATCCGCCAACGGGATGTTGTTTTTCTGTTGATCCATCGTCAGAAACTATAGAGAAATTGTATCACAACAGAAAAAGCTAAACGGAGGTTATCTTTTTCTTTGGTTCAGAAGATATTTTTTTGGACTTACATCAAAATCTATGAAATCATCCGCAACTTCTTTGAGTCTTCCAGAGGAGGATTTTCCAAAAGAAGCCACTTCAACTTGGCACCCATGAGTGTTTTTTAAATATTCAACTAGAGGCACAAAGTCTCCGTCTCCGGAAACCAAAACTATCGCATCAAGTTTGTGTGCCATTTTCACGGCATCAATTGCTATTCCTATATCCCAGTCAGCTTTTTTTGCTCCACCAAAGAAAATCTGCAAATTCTTTGTTTTTGTTTCTATACCCGCTTTCTTTAGAGCGTCAAAAAACCCTTTTTCTTCACCAGATTCTGTAGTTATTACATAAGCGACAGCTCTGACAAGTTTTCTTCCTGCCAAACAGTCTTTGACTACTTGGGAAAAATCCACATGGGATTTGTAGAGATGTTTAGCACTATGATAAATATTCTGTGTATCAATAAAAATACCGACCCTTTGTTCTTTGTGTTTAATTACGGCCATTAAATTAGATATTAAGTTATGAGAACCTTATAAAAAACCGTGAGTTTTTGTAAAAAATAGAAACGAACAAAAATATGAAAATAATTACGCTCTTTTCTTGAGTTCCAGCTTTTTCATTAAAGCATTGAATCTCTTCGCGCTTTTTTTCTGAAGATAATTCATGTGAGACTGTCTTTCGGCCACCATGCTAAGGAGCCCCCTTCTAGAATGGTGATCTTTCTGGTTTTTTTTGAGGTGTTTTGCCAATTCTTCTATCCTTTTAGTTAGGATAGAGATTTGAACCTCTGGAGAACCAGTGTCTTTTTCGTGAGTTTTTACCTCATCTATTATCTTTTTCTTTTTCGCTTTTGAAATCACGGTCCGACAATAGTAGCACACAAGGCCATATTTTGCAAGGACCTTATTGGCTTAGCTCATAAAGCAGATTTTGTGCTAAAATATTGTGCGACATATGGATTTAATGAGATTAAAGAGAGAGTTTCTAGAAGATTTAGAGGTTGGCCGTGGAAGAGCCATCAGGACTGTTGAAAATTATGATCACTATTTAACAGTTTTCTTAGAGCACACCAAGGCCAAGAGCCCGAGCGATATCAATTCGGAAATGGTAAGGGAATTTCGTTTGTGGCTAAACCGACAATCTGCCGGAAACAACAAGCAGACAGGCAAAACCATGTCTCGTAGGACGCAAAATTACTATCTTATTGCTTTGCGTATGTTTTTAAAGTATTTGACCAAGAGGGGTGTTGAATCAATGCCGGCTGATCAGATTGAATTGGCCAAGGTCTCCGAAAGATCTCTAGATCTCATTACAGCGTCAGAATTAAAGCGACTTTTGGATGCACCAGACGGCAAAGATATAAAATCACTGCGAGATAAGGCCATTTTAGAACTTCTTTTTTCAACAGGTTTGCGCGTTTCGGAGCTCTGCTCTCTTACAAGCGACCTTGATTGGACAGCCGATGAGTTTTCTGTTCGTGGTAAAGGGGGCAAAGTCAGAGTCGTCTTTCTCTCCCCTGCTGCCAAGGAAGCTGGTAAAAAATACATGGCAGTTCGCAAAGATATGGACGATGCTCTGTTTGTGCAAGTTGGCTCAGAAAGAAGAAAGGGAGAAAGCAGTCACTTAACTAGGCGTTCAATAGAAAGAATCGTAAAACATTATGCTATCAAGGCCGGTATTTCCAAGAAGGTCACGCCTCATGTTATAAGACACAGTTTCGCAACAGATTTGCTTCAAAATGGCGCAGATTTGCGTTCAGTCCAAATTCTTTTGGGCCACGCAAATATTGCAACCACTCAAATTTATACTCATATTACAGACAAGCATCTCAGAGATGTTCATAAAAAATACCACTCAAAGAGAGATTAATTTCTAAATCATTAGAAATTTTGTTTATTTGAGTTTTAGAAGGTATATTTGTTTTATGAAAATAATCTCTTGGAATGTAAACGGCCTGAGGGCGCTTCATAGGAAGGGAAATTTTGAGTGGCTGATCTCACAATCCCCTGACATTTTCTGTATTCAAGAAACAAAATCACACCCAGACCAGCTTCCTGATGAGGTGAGAAATCCGAATGGATACCGCTCATTTTTTAATTGGCCAAAAGAGAAAAAGGGTTATAGCGGAGTTGCTGTTTATACAAAAAAAGAGCCGATAAGGGCTTCAGAGAGCGGTATTTCTGATATAGAGGGAAGAATTTTGGAACTAGAGTTTGAAAAGTTTTTTCTTTTAAATATATATTTTCCTAATGGTGGCGGTGGTCCAGATAGACTTTCGTACAAGCTCAAGTTTTATGAAACTTTTCTAAAATATACTGAAAAACTGAGTAAAACTAAGCCGGTAATATTTTGTGGCGACATAAACACCGCTCATAAAGAGATTGACCTAGCCCGCCCAAAAGAAAATGAGACCAATACAGGATTTCTGCCTGAAGAAAGAGCCTGGATAGACAAGGTTGTGAAACGAGGCTTCGTAGATATTTTTCGTGAATTTAACCCAGAATTAAGTGGTGCCTACACCTACTGGGATATGAAAACTTTTGCCAGAGATAGAAATGTTGGATGGAGAATAGACTATTTTTTTGTCTCAAAAGATCTCGTTAAAAAGGTCAAATCGGCAAATATATATAGCGGTATTTTCGGTTCTGACCATTGTCCTATAGAACTTGATATAGAAATCTAAAAGACATTATCCACAGCTCAGCTTTTTTGTCTTTTATATTTTGCTATAATACTCTCCAGATGTTCGGGTGGAGGTTCAAGGACAAAAATCCGAACATTAGTTCATTGTGGGGACATGTCCTCGGAAGCCTGTTTGGTTCCAAGTTTTTCAGTCATAGCACATACCGCCAATCTTTTTTTATTAATTTCGGGTATGTCGAGCTGAAAGACCTCTAGCAACTGGGCGAAGCTTCTACCAAGCCGCTCTGCGACCGCAACCGCTGGGCGGTTTGTCTTTTATATTTAATTAACTCCGTATTTTTTTCGTATAGATTTGATCTTTTTTTCTTCCTCTTTTTCCTTCTTGCCTTTTCCCTTCTCCCCCATCTTTTTCAACTCTTCTTCTGGAAGTTGGGCTAAAAAGATCGCCCTTTCTTCCAATTTTTTATCCGTATTTATGCTTGGATTTTCAAGAGCTTCTTCCAAAAGAGCGTGCAAAATATAGCCGATCTTAGGGCCAGAATCCAATTTTGCTATTTTCATTATTTTTTTGCCATCAATTTTTAGCATTCCAACCGACACTGGATCGCTCATAACTTCTTCTATCATCGCTTTGTATTTTCTCAATCTGTAGGGGTTTTCTTTTGGCCTTCCCGTGCCTATTCGGTCGCAAATTCTCAAATTCATAAGATCCCACACATTTTCTTTGCCAACATTAGATATGAGTCTTCTAACGGCCGATAGAGTGATTTGCTCAGTATCAGAAAAAAACATATGCCATCTTACAAGAGTAGAAACTTTTTCTATTACTTCTTTCGGGAATTTTAATCTTTTAAGTATATTTCTAGTTTTTCTCTCCCCCACCACTTCGTGCCCATAAAATGTCCACTCCCCCTTTTCTTTGGGCTTTCTTCTGGTTTCTGGCTTTGAAATATCGTGAAATAGGGCTGCCAAACGGATGTGTAATGGCCAGTTTTTGTCAGCGGAGTGCTGGAGGGATTTTAAAAGATGTGTCCAAACATCAAATGCGTGCGCTTTGTTTTGTTCAACTCCGACAGAATCAAGTAGCTCTGGAACCACATATTTTAAAAGGCCAAGTTTATGAAGGGCTAATATGCCATCCATTGGTTTTGGGGATTCGATTATCTTGACGAATTCATCTCTAATTCTTTCCATAGCTATTTTTTCCAATAAGTAAGCATTTTCAGCCAAAGCTTTTTCAGTCTCACTCTCTATTTCAAAGCCGAGTTCGGCATACATTCTCACCGCCCTCAAAATTCTCAATCCGTCTTCAGAAAATCTTTCTTCCGGATTTCCTACAGTTCTTATAATTCCTTTTTGAATATCTTTTCTTCCAAAATATGGGTCAACCACAATGTTTTTTTCTATATCAAGGGCTATGGCATTCATTGTAAAATCTCTCCTTTTAAGGTCGTCCTCTAGTGAGGCGTCAAAAGATACCGAATCTGGTCTTCTGCTGTCTGAATAGATCCCCTCTTTTCTATAAGGGGTTACTTCGACAGTTTTGAGCGTCTCATCATCTGAACCCTCATTTACAACTCCCACAGTTCCATAGTCGTTTTCGTAAAATGTTTTTGGGAAAAGGTCCATTATTTCGTCTGGTTTGGCGTTTGTTGTGATATCCCAATCTTTAGGTTTTTTACCCAGGAAAAGATCTCGGACGCATCCCCCTATAAGATAAGCTTCAAATCCTGCCTCTTTTAAGGTTTTTGTTATTTGTGAAACCTCTTCTGGAATTGAGAAGTTTTCCATAGAAATATTCTACACTTGAGTATTATCTTTGCCTAATTTTAGCCCTTAAAATTTGAATAATGTTTGCAATAAGATATGATAATTGACAATGCACCCGTGGTGAAATGGATATCACAGCGGTCTTCGGAACCGTTATTCTGGGTTCGAGTCCTGGCGGGTGCGCAGTTTTTAAAACAAAGACATATGGCTAATATTTTATCTTTTGGTATTATATTAGACCAATTGCGGGATTAATTTAGTGGTAGAATGCGAACCTTCCAAGTTCGATACGCGAGTTCGATTCTCGCATCCCGCACAAAATAACTGCTTATTTTGTGCGGAGAATCGAAGGCCGGAGCGATGTTCCGATAGCAATTGGAACCGTGAGGCGGCCTAGCTCGGCCGGGACTCGCACGGCTTAGAGGGTCGCAACATTGGTGAGCGACGGCAAGCCAATAGTTGTGACCGATTCTCGCATCCCGCACAAAATTTTGTCTTATATAAAGCTCAACCTCTTTAGACTGTTGTTCTAGATGTTTCATGTAAAACGGCTTAAAAATTGGATTATTCCAACACACATTTTTAAATTGTTAAGAATATTGTGGATAACTCTGTGGGTATGTGTATAAAAGACATGTCTTTTATATTTGTCCTAATGATTTTATTAGTAAAATATGCCTTTAAATAAGGATTAAATAAAAAATCTCTTATTTTTATAAAAATATGCGTTTCACGTGAAACAAATGTTATTTATGAAACAAATATTAACTGGTATATTATTAAAGTAATTAAATTAGGATCATTTTTTATGAAAAGTGATAAAAGAAAATTCGGTGATCTTGGAGAGGATGTTGCTTGTAAGTTTCTCATGAAACGAGGTTTTGAAGTGATTGAAAGGAATTATTTAAAAAAATGGGGAGAGATAGATATTGTTGCAAAAAAAGGAGATGATTTGCATTTCATTGAAGTAAAAACAATTTCTTCCAGCTCTTTTGTTCCACATGAAACAAAAGACGCTTACAGGGCAGAGGATAATATTCATCCCCAAAAAATAATGAGGATGAATAAAGCAATAGAAAGTTATTTAATTGAGAATGATTTTGAAGGGGAGTGGCAAATGGACGGAGCAATTGTCTCAATTGATACTAGTAAAAGACAAGCCAAAGTGTCCTATATAGAAAACATCAACATTTCTTAAATTGTCCGAAAATTAGCCGTATTTGTTTTGTTGTGTTAGGATATTTAAGTTTTTCGGGGCGTAGTATATCGGTAGTATACATGTTTTGGGAACATGAGGGCCGGGTTCGATTCCCGGCGCCCCGAACGAAGTGGAAAGGGCG
>CAZDXF010000004.1:0-52061 GCA_964509605.1 uncultured Candidatus Saccharibacteria bacterium | reverse complement strand
GCGGAGGAGGTGAGATTCGAACTCACGGTCCCTTTCGAGACTCTTGTTTTCAAGACAAGTGCGATAGACCACTCTGCCACTCCTCCATATTGTTTGAAACTAGCTTTCTTCAACCTTTACGCTGTATTTTTTGGCGATTACAAAAAGATATATCGCCTCAAGTATTCCTAGCGTATTAAGGAGTAAGATTGCCACAAACCAGCCCTTGTGCGCAAGTTGGGCGGATTTCCATAAACCAAAACCCTTCCAAACCAAAGACCAAGCTATTAAAAATACAAAGAGCCACGGATGGTTTTCCAAAAACACCCCGGCATTTGAAAGGTTTTGTGCAAAAGTTTCCATGTATGAATAATACCAGAACGAAGATTTCTCTCAAACAGACCTTATTGTAGTAGAATAATCAAATGAGATTTTTGGGCATTGATTTTGGAATGAAAAGAGTGGGGGTTTCGATAACCGACATATCCGGAGATTTCGCCTTGCCTTTGGATGTTTTTGCAAACGACAAAAATCTTTTGGATAAAATTTTGGAAATTTGTTTGAAAGAGGGTATCGAAGGAATCGTAATGGGTGAATCAAAAGATTTTTCTCTAAATGAAAACATTTTGATGGAAAGCATAAAGAACTTTTCCGCTCAACTTGAAGAAAAAACAAAAATCCCTGTTTATTTTGAACCCGAATTTCTCACTTCAGCAGAAGCGGAGCGTCTGCAAGGCAAAAATCTCAAGCACGACGCTTCTGCTGCCGCCATAATACTTAAAAGTTTTTTAGATAAGCGAAAAAATAATTTACAATAAAATGTCTATTTCATTTGAAGATTTTAAAAAGATAGAAATTAGGATTGGAGAAGTGATTTCTGCAGAGGAGGTGGAGGGGTCCGAAAAACTCTTGAAACTCCGAGTGTCTTTTGGCGAGAGTGGAGAAAGGCAGATAGTTTCTGGTATAAAAAAATATTTAAACTCTCCGCAAGAAATTGTTGGCAAAAAATATCCCTTTGTTTTTAATCTTGAACCAAGAACGATTTTTGGCTTGGAGAGCCAAGGAATGATTTTATGCGCAAGCGACGATCAAAATTTTTCATTTCTTGAGGTAAAAGATCAGATTGAGCCCGGTTCTCTTGTGAAATAATCGCGGTTTTTAAATAACTCTCTAAATAAATTGTTGTATAATTGTGGATAGAAATTGTGATGAAAAAAACTGACTCTACAAAAAATCACAACAAAACACATTTTTTTGATGTGTTTCCAACCCCCCGCTTTTTAGAGATGTCTGCACCGGGTATTTCGATAGAAGACACGGCTATCAGATATGTTGAATTTTCTAGAAACAAAGAAGGCCTAGCTCTTGAAAAATATGATTTTGTAGAGATTCCAGAAGGTGTCATTGTTTCTGGGGAAGTTGCAAAGAAAGATGTTTTAGTGAGATTGCTGTCTGAATTAAAAGAAAAACACAATTTAAACTACATTAGATCTGTAGTTCCTGAAGAGAAAGGATACATTTTTAGAACAAAGCTTCCAAAAGCATCATCTTCTGATATGAATACGGCTGTTGAGTTTGTGATAGAAGAAAATGTCCCGATTTCTGTGAGAGAAGCTGTTTTTGATTATTCTGTTGTAGAAAACAAAGAAGAGGAAGAGGGGGATATTGATGTTTCTGTTACGGTTGTGCCAGAAAATGTTGTCAGCTCTTATATGGATATTTTCAGTTCAGCTGGTATGACAGCTCTCCATTTTGAAATGGAATCTCAGGCGGTTCTCAAGGCTTCGGTCTCCAGAGAAGACAACGACCCTCACCTTCTCGTTCATTTTTTTGACAAAAAAATATGCATAGCAATTGCAAGTGATGGTGTTATAAATTTTTCTTCCACGGTTTATTTTCCTTATGAAAATGGTACAGCCACAGGCCTTGGGGAGAAAAAGAGAAGATCTAATTTTTTGGACAGAATAACAGATTCTGTTTTTGAAGAATTTAAATCAGAAACAAATAAAATAATTTCCTATTGGAATTCTCAATTTGAAAAAATAAACGAAAAACCAGCCACTATTTCTTCTCTCATTGTTAGTGGATACTCAGCAGATAGTGCCGAATTATTAAACAAACTTGCCGTATTGAATATGGAGGTTTCTGTTTCTAATGTTTGGGTAAACGCTTTCTCATTTGAATCTTTTGTGCCTTCAATACCAAAATCCGAATCTTTAGAATACGCGGTTGCTGTTGGATTGGCCTTGCCCCACCATTTTCATTTTTAAAAAATGTTTAATTTACTTCCAAGCAGAGAGAAAAAGAGAATTTTCCAAGAGTACAGACTCCGTCTACTCATAGTTGTTTTAACTTTCTTTTTTGCCATTGTTTTTGTTGCCATCTTATTTTTATTGCCTTCCTATCTGATTTCTAACGCAAAAGACAATGAGATTTCAGAAAGAATAGAGTCTGTGAGAATGTCCACCATTCTTAAAGAAGCTGATGAGCTTAATGCTCGTCTAGTTCAGACAAATTTGAAAATTCAATCTTTGTTGATCGGACAAGATTTAAACCAGCCAAGCGTTCTCTTTAAAAAAGTTTTGGATAAGAAGACATCTTCAATAAGAATAAATTCTATGAGTTTTAGTGTTGGAGAGGGCAACAAAAAAGAGGTGGTCTTAAGCGGAGTGGCTTTAAACAGAGACAGTCTTTCAGAATTTGTGCGGTCTCTGGAAGAGGAAGAAATATTTTCTAAAGTTGATATACCCGTTTCAAGTTTTGCCAAAGAAAGAAACGCAACTTTTTCTATAAGGATAAGCGTAGAGTCCTGATTTTAAATTCATGAAAAATCCGACTTCTGTAAAAAAAATATTTATAACCATCTTAATCCTCAACATTGTTGTGATTGCAATTTACGCCGGAATGTTCTTTTTGGTAAAAATAAAAAATGAGCACATTTCCTCCATGCTAAATGACGCCGACAGGGAGCTAAAAAAAGATGAATTTCTGCTCAAGACAAAGCTTATCTTAAATGAAAACGCTGATTCAATTTCAAAACTAGACAGCTATTTTGTTCAAAGGGATCAAGCTCCAAAATTCATAGAAAATATAGAAGATTTGGCAAGAAATTTGGGAGTAGATTTGAATGTTGCCTATGTTTCAGTTGAAGACGAAACAAGAAACAAGGATGATTTTAAAGAGCTGTTGAATATGAGGGTGGAGGTTGTCGGGTCTTGGGGTCGTGTTATGAGCTTTGTTTCTTCTATTGAAAATCTTCCTTATAGAGTTTTAATTAAAAATGTGGTAATTGTCTCTGAAAAAACTCAAGAGGATTTATTTTTCGAAAATAGCTCGGGTCCATCTTCGTGGAAAGGTAATGTGGAATTTTCGGTTTTGAAAATTAAATAAAATGAATCTAAAAAACATAGACATAAAAAAATTATTTAAAAAACCTTCTTTTCATAAAAAGGAGTATCAAAATTTGAGTTTGAAAGCGGCTCACGACTGGAAGCTTGTTTTAGCTTTGTTTTTTATAGTGATTTCGGCAGTTGCCGTTTTCAATTTCTATTTATTTATACAGGTCAGCGAAGGAGAAGCTTTTAGCCGATACGACTCATCTGAATCTGAAAAGGAGGCAGTGAGCTTGAAGGATTTACAAAAAATAATTTCTTTTTTTGATGGCAAGGCAGAAAAATTGAATGATTCTGCTGATTCTCAAAAATGGAGCGTTGACCCAGCGCTTTAATATCTGTATAGTCTTTCTGCAATGCTCTCGTAGTTCAATGGATAGAACTGGAGACTTCTAATCTCCCAATGTAGGTTCGATTCCTACCGAGAGCACCAGACAGGAAAATACAAGTTTGAAAGGTTCGCCTCGCTTCGCTCGGCGACTAATTTGTATTCAATTTTGGGGGCAAAAACGAATTGGCGGTTTCGCAAAATATGGTTCGAGCCGATGTTTTTCAGAAATGTTGTCATTGCAGTCGGATTGGGAGAGGAAAGCAGATTTGCGGCTTGATTTAAGGACTTTACGAACTCACGAGCCGGTTCGAGCCAAGACAACCCTTTTGTCTCAAAGTCGTTGATTTTTTCAGATAACGAAACTTTTTGAGACAGCAAACTCTGTTTTTTGGCGGCGTATTCTTCTGTGGATAAAGCGTCTGCTAAATAGACATCGAGAAGTTTTTGGAGTTTTGTCTCAATTTGTGATAACTGCTCTTTCAAAATCTCAACTTTGGATTGTGTGTCCTTTATCGCTTTATCTTGCTCGCTATCCAACGCCGCCAAAACTTTCTCGGTATCTTGGCTCGACAAAGAAACTTTTTGGAGATAAGAAGTGATTTGCTCGGTTAGTGCTTCTTCGCGGAGATAATGCTTTTCTTGGCAAATGCCCTTCTTTTTCGTACAACGATAATAGTTATGACCTTTCTGTTTCTCTGCGGTTATTGAACAACCACACGAAGCACATTTCAAGAGGCCAAGAAAAGCAAAATCTTTTTTTCTCACATAATGGAATTTTCCACGCTTACTCATCACTTCTTGACACTTATCAAAAAGTTTCTTTGAAATTAACGGCTCGTGTTTTCCCTCAAAAATTTCCCCACCATATTTCATTAGCCCGATGTAGAAAATATTTTGTAGAATACTTTGCACGTTGCTTAACGCTATTTCTTTGCCTAGATTGCCTCGTAAACCCTTTTCCTTGCACCAATTTGCGAGAGAATGAAGCGTATATATTCCGGTGGCGTACATTTCAAACAATTTTCTGACTTTCGTGGATTTCTCCGTATCAACATCAATACCGCGAGTTTTAGCATTGTTGAGGTATCCCACTGGAGCCCAGCCAGGCCATACCCCATTACGGATTTTCTGTCGCAGACCTCTTTTCACATTCTCTCGCAAATTATCCACAAAATATTTACTTTGGCCGAAAGCGATATTGAGCATGAATAAACCTTGTGGGGTTGCTTCAAACCAAAAGGTGGGAAATTTGAGGGACTTAATCAAGCCGCGATCTACGAAATGAATTATCTTGCCTCCGTCTACAGAATTGCGAGCTAATCGATCGGGGTGCCACGAAATAATGCCGTCTGCCTTTCCTCTCTCAATCAATGACAACATTTCTGCGAATTTCATTCGACCGGGTTCTTTTGCGGTTTTGGCTTCCTGAAAGGAAGCTACAATTTCAAGGTTTTCTTTGGCGGCATACTCTTGCAACTCTACGAGTTGCGCTTCAATACTCAATACCTGCCTATCATCTTCTTCTGTGCTCTTACGAGCGTATAGTATATATTTCATAAGTTTTGAAAATTAAGGATTAAAAAATTTTCTTCCCCAAAAATGCGAAATCGAGAATTCGTTTTTACCCCCAAAATTGAATACAAATTAGTCGCCGAGCGAAGCGAGGCGAACCTTTCAAACTTGTATTTTCCTGTCTGGTGCAGTATTCTTGAATTAGTCCGAACGCATTTCGCCGCCTGCGGCGGCGAGGAAGTTCCCCCGCGAAAATTCGGAAAGGCGGCGGAGCCGCACCGCTCAAAACCGCAAAAGAACCCGGAGAAAAACATCGGCTCGAACCATATTTTAATTTTGGGGGAAGAAAATTTTTTAATCCTTTTAATCATAATATAGACAAATATGTGGTATAATAATTTCAAGAAAGGGCGGTCGGCTTTTCTATTAAAATCATTAAATTCATAAAATATGAAACAACTTGATCCAAAGTCCGTCTGGTTTTTCTTCTTTAGTTTTGTTTTACGGTCGTTCATACCGATAATATTTTTGAGTATTTGGGGTTCAGCATTTTTAGGTGGTTTTGACGACTTAAATAACGGCAGTGAGTTTTCGTTTGGCTTTTTGAATTGGTTGTGGCTTATCATCCCAGCTTTTCTTGTTTTGTGTTTTGTGTGGGCTAAACTCACTTACCATTATTATCGCTACGAACTTCTTGACACGGGTTTTCGTAAGGAATCAGGAGTTATCTATAAAAAATATGTCACTGTTCCTTACGACCGAATTCAAAACGTTGACATCAACCGTGGTATTTTGGCTCGCATCCTTGGACTATCTGACCTCAACATCCAAACGGCCGGAGCAAGTGCAACCGTATCACGTTATGGCGTAATGGGTGGCAGTGCAGAGGGAAGATTGCCTGCAGTTTCTATGGATGTTGCAGAACAACTTCGAGACGAGCTAATTCAGCGCGCTCGCCAATCTAAGAATCAAGGACTCTAAAATTTTTCAAAGAATTCTGCCGCCAAAGAAAAACTTGAAATTGTCAGCGGTGCGGCTCCGCCGCCTTTCCGAATTTTCGCGGGGGAACTTCCTCGCCGCCGCAGGCGGCGAAATGCGTTCGGACTAATTCAAGAATACTGCGCCCGGAGCATTTGTTTTAATGCCCGTCACGTACGATCATGCTGTCTTGGTAGATATGGAGGCCCATTTACATTAGGAATATTTGTTTATAACTTTAGTTAGTATGCGCGATTAGCTCAGTTGGTAGAGCAACCCGTTTACACCGGGAAGGTCATAGGTTCGAGTCCTGTATCGCGCACAAAAAGAAGACTTGCCGAGGTGGTGGAATTGGTAGACACGCGGCGTTCAGAGCGCCGTCACCTTAGGTGGTAGGAGTTCAAGTCTCCTCCTCGGCACATGTCTTTATTAAATAAAATAAAAATACTTTACGAAGACGAAAACCTTTTGGTTATAAACAAACCAGCTGGTTTAATAGTTCATCCGGACGGAAAAAGAGAAGAAGAGAGTCTTTCTTCTTGGTTTGAATCAAAGTATCCGAAGTCCAAAGGTGTGGGGGAGCACATCACTCTCTCGGATGGAAAAGAAATTGTTCGATCGGGGGTGGTGCACAGGATAGACAGAGAAACATCCGGAGCTTTAATTTTGGTAAAAAACCAAAACGCTTTTGAGTGTTTGAAAAAACAATTTCAAAATCATGAAGTTGAAAAAACTTATCACGCATTTGTTTGGGGGAATATTAAAGAAGACGAAGGAGTCATAGACAGACCGATGGGCAGAAGCAAAAAAGATTTTAGACTCTGGTCTGCACAAAGAGGGGCGAGGGGAGAGTTGAGAGATGCAATCACAAATTTCAAGGTTTTAGAAAGAAAAAAAGAAATTACTTTTGTTGAAGCAAGTCCAAAGACAGGAAGGACCCATCAAATAAGGGCCCATTTCAAAGCTATAAATCATCCGCTTGTTGGAGACTCTCTTTATGCTCCAAAAAGACCAAAAGCTTTGGGTTTGGAAAGATTGGCACTCCATGCAAAAAAATTAAAATTTAAAAATTTAGATGGAAATTTTGTTTCAGTAGAAGCTCCATATAGCCCAGATTTTGAAGAGGCGATTGAGCAATTTAAAAATTTGCCGGATTAAAATTGTTGTGTTAGACTAGCTTTCTCTAAAAATGAAAACAGCTGTGGCAAAAAAAATAAAAATTTCTCCTGTTGATATGGGAGCTAGAAAAAATCTCGGCATAAGGTCAGGAGACACTGTTAAGGTTTGGCAAAAAATTCAGGAAAAAGGCAAAACAAGACTTCAAATGTTTGAAGGGCTTGTTTTGGCGGTAAAACATGGAAGCGAAGCGGGGGCAACTTTTACTGTTCGCAGAGTTGCTAGCGGGGTTGGAGTAGAAAAAATATTTCCCCTATACTCTCCGATGATAGACAGGATTGAAATTTCAAAGAGGTCAAAAGTCAGAAGGTCAAAGCTCTATCACATCAGAAAGAAAGCGGCCAAGGAAATAAAGAGACAAATGAGAAAT
This sequence comes from uncultured Candidatus Saccharibacteria bacterium, assembly GCA_964509605.1. Classification (GTDB taxonomy): domain Bacteria; phylum Patescibacteriota; class Minisyncoccia; order Phycocordibacterales; family Zambryskibacteraceae; genus CAZDXF01. The sequence goes on along the minus strand of CAZDXF010000004.1, from coordinate 44,323 downwards.
ACTCAATTTGTGAATATCGGAGAAGAAGCAACAGAAATTGAAGAAACTCCTGAAGAAGTGAAAGAAGCCGAAAATTCTGAAAACAACGAAAACACTAGCGTAGAAACTCAAGAGGAAGCAAAACCAGAAGAAGCTGAAGTTAAAGAATAAAAAAGACCCTTCGGTAAATTAAGGGTCTTTTTTATTTTCGTATTATTTATTATTTTATATTTTATTAAATTTGGTAGACGCTAATACCTTGAGGTCTGTGTGTGGTGTGGATAGAATAAGGTAATGGGGAATACGGGCAGAAAACCAAAAAGATTGGTAAAGACCAAATGGTCAGATGATTTTGCATATGGCATAGGTCTTTTAGTTAGTGATGGAAATCTTTCTCCAGACGGCAGGCATATAGTTTTTGTTTCTAAAGAAGATGACCAAATAAAAAATTTTTTAAAAGCTTTTAAAATTAGAGGGATTAAGGTTGGAACAACCACTTCTGGAAAAGGTTCAAAAAAGAGCAACAGAATCCAGTTTGGAGATGTTGTCTTTTATAAATTTCTTCTTGGAATTGGACTAATGCCAGCAAAGTCTAAAGTGATTGGAGAAGTTGATATACCTAAAAAGTATTTCTTTTCCTTTTTGAGGGGACTGTTTGATGGAGACGGAACATTCTATTCGTATTGGGATTTGCGTTGGAGATCTAGTTTTATGTTTTATACAGAATTTGTTTCCGCAAGCAAAGAAAACATATCTTGGATTAGAAATGAGCTATTTAAAAGATTAAAAATTAAGGGTCATATAACAAATAACAAGAAAAGATCTGTCATTCAACTTAAATATGCCAAAAAAGAGTCTATTTTCTTACTAAGAAAAATGTACGAAAATAAAAAAGGAATATATCTGAAAAGGAAAAAGTTGAAAATGAGAAGGGCTTTAGCTATAGTGGGTGAGCATTTCTAATGCGCGGGTGATGTAATTGGTAGCCATCTACGATTGAGGTTCGTAGGCCGTAAGGCGTGGAGGTTCAAGTCCTCTCCCGCGCACCAGCATTTTTGCCAGACGGTAAAATGTTTGTATGGTGCCTATGGTGTAACGGTTAACACTGGAGTTTGTGGAACTCTCGATTCGGGTTCGATTCCCGATAGGCACCCAATTTATCTCATGGCTTTGTTGGGCGATTTCTGGATACCCAATATTGAGGTGTTAAAACTAGTTAGTTGACAATCGCAATTTTTGTTATATTTTAAGAAATAGAATTTTGAACAACTTTCTCTGGAGGCAGGAATGTCGCTATCAATGTCGATGTGCATGGAGGTCAGACAGGCCTTAGAACTGGTTGGTGGTGCCACCAACTCAATCTTTCCACAAGTGGAAGCCCTCCTCTTGAGTGGCGACTACATGGAATCGTTGGAGTTTGTTGCCTCAAGGAAGAACATGGACCGTTATGTGTCGGTAATGGACTTCTTCTTTTGCGAGCTGAATCCTCAGTGGCAGAGACCGTGTCGTCGCTACTATGCTGGTATGGGTCCAAGGCTTGCAGATATGATTTCTGCCCAACGACTCATGGAACACACCAATCAACTTCTTGTTGCTCTCGAGGTAGCCAAGAAGTGTTTGGATGAGGAGCGTCGTGTTTCTTGGGGTTGGTTCAGGGAAGAAGTGAAGGAGGCATCTAAGGTGGCTTGACTTTCTGGGAGAAAAATGAGGCGCACGACCCACGGGTACGGCGCCTTTTTCTTTATATGGAAACAAACTTAGTGTTAAATCTATACACCCATCGACCCAAAAAGGTTATAATTGATATAAATGCACGAAGAACATCACAAAAAAATAAAAGCGGTAAGTATCGTGATTATTGTTTTTCTAGCGCTTTTTGCTGTGGCGGTTTTTTTTGGTATCAAAAATTTTTCTATAAACAAATTAGATGAAACTGGCTTTTCTTGGAATGACGTTGATCCAACGCCCAACTTTCTTTTGGATGAAGAAACTCCTGTAGAGAACGAACCACAGGCTCCGAGGTCTAGCAGTTTGGATAATTCCTGGAAAATTTTTCAAGATTTTTTACTAAAAGCCCAAGCTCGCGATATAGAGGGAGTAAAATTACTTACCTATAAACAATCTGAAGCATGCGCAGACCCCGAAAGAGAAGAGGAGTGTTTTTTAAGAATGGACGGAGTGTATGAGCTCGGCAAAGATTTGAGAAAACAAGATTTTGTTCATATTTGGGAAGACAGAAGTCAGATAATAATATCTACCGATTTTATTAGAGTAGAAGAGGGGGGGCTGGTCGGTTTTGCTAGAGGTTATGTTTATTTTGTCAGAGATGATTTCACCGGTTCAATAAAAGTACTCACATTTAATCCGGCACGAGGATGGCTCTATACACCAAAAGAAACAGATACTCCGGAATTTGTAGAAGAGAAACTCCAAGCTATGATTTTGGATAGTGACGAAGATGGTCTTACTGATCAGCAGGAGACTTGCACTGGAATTTATTTTGAAGATCCAGATTGTACAAACACAGAACCGTTTAAGAGGGACACCAATGGAGATGGTTGGTGGGATGGAGTTGAATACTATTTTTCTAGACTTTAAAATTAACTCATGAATTGGTTCATTTTTGCACTTCTGGCCGCTCTATTTGTATCCGCATCTGCTCTTGTAGAGAAAAAGGCCTTGAAGACGGTGCACTCTATTGATCTTTCTTCAACACTGGCTTTTTCAAATTTGATTTTTGCTCTACCTTTTTTGTTTTTTGTTGATTTTAGTAAAGTTGAATTTCACTCAATGGTTGTGATTTTTGGTTCTGGTCTTGTGGCTGCGATAGCGTTTTATCTTGTCGCAAAAGCAATAAGACATATGGAAATAAGCACCGTGGCTCCACTTTTGGCCCTTACCCCAGGCACAACCTCTTTTTTTGGTTTTTTTATATTAGGAGAAAGACTTGATCCTCAATCAATTTGGGGAATTGTCTTTATGATAATCGGTTCTTATATTCTCACCTTGGAACCTGGAAAAGGGATATTTTCTCCGATAAAAATGTTTGCTGAGTCAAAGTACATCCACTTTGTTTTAGCGTCTTTACTTTTCTATTCTATGGGCGCAACACTGGACAGAGCTATTCTTTTTGATTTTGAAGTTCCTATCGCCAACTATATGTTTTTTGTCCATCTTTTCATCGGATTATTGTATGTGCCAGCTTTGTTTTTTATAGGCAGAGGATTGGGTGGTATAGTTCAAGCGCTAAAAACCGAGAAGAAAAATATTTTTTTCATTTCAGCGTTTACTATTATTTATAGATTTTTTCAGATGCAAGCACTGTCTCTAATGTTTGTCGGTTTGGTGTCCGCAATAAAAAGGAGCTCGTCATTTTTCACAACTTTAATAGGCGGGGAGCTTTTCCACGAAAAACATTTGGGCAGAAAGATGCTCGCATCTCTAGTGATAATTTTGGGAACAGTGCTGATTGTGCTCTAATTTCTTTGACATAGAGTTTAAATTGTTCTATTCTGTTTATGGAAGTTCCCTGTGGTTTTTACAATCTACCCTTAGGAGTTTAAATGCCTCATTCGGTTGGCGGGAGAAAGAAGTCTGGAGTTCGGGGTGAGTTTACCTCTTCACCCAAGACTGATGACACCTTCCCGCAGTTCACGATGCAGTCGGTGGACGCGGCGCTCAGTGGGAAGAGACTTCCTGGCAACAGGAGGCCGCCAATCGTGTGTTTGAGTAAGGATGGACACAACTATTACTGCGTCTGCACCAAGACGGCGCAAGTCGTGTCCAAGGCTTAGGGCAAGAAGGAAAAACGGGCGGGCCAATTGAGGCCCGCCCATGTCGTTTATATTTTTTAATTTTCGTACTAATCTTTAGATATGCTTTTAATAACAAAATCTCAAAAAGATTATGAACTCCTAGATTCTGGTGATGGCTTTAAGTTGGAAAGGTTTGGCGAGTTTATAATATCCAGACCAGACCCTCAAGCTCTTTGGGGCAAGAAACTTTCTCAGAAAGATTGGAGTGATGCTCACGCTCATTTTGATAAAAGTTGGAAGAAAAAATCAAAATTTGATGCAGACTGGAAAATAAATCTGGAAGATTTAGTTTTTACTCTAAAACTTTCTTCTTTTAAGCATGTTGGAGTTTTCCCCGAACAGGTTGAAAACTGGAAATGGATAAAAAACAAAATTAAACAATCTGGCAAGAAAGCAAAAGTTTTGAATCTTTTTGGCTATACGGGCGGAGCAACACTTGCTTCTCTTCAGGTGGACACCGAAGTTTGTCATGTCGATGGCTCAAAAGTTTCAATTGCATTGGCAAAAGAAAATGCTCGCCTATCAGGTCTTTCCGAAAAAAAAGTCAGGTGGATTTTGGATGATGTTTCAAAATTTGTTTCAAGAGAAATAAAAAGAGGAAATAAGTACGACGCTGTTATAATGGACCCACCAGCTTTTGGCAGGGGAGCTAAGGGAGAAATTTGGAAAATAGAAAGCGGTTTTGTGGATCTTCTAAAATCAGTTCAAAAGGTTTTGTCAGACGATCCTATATTTGTTTTGATAAACGGTTATGCTTCTGGGTATTCTCATGTTGCTTATGAGAATGCTTTAAAAGGTGTTTTTGGTGAAAAAATTAAAGGGTTGGAGTCTGGCGAGCTAGCTATAGAAGAATCCCAAAATGGCCGGCTTTTACCAGCAGGCATATTTGCTAGAGCTATTTTTAAGTAGTAAGAGAATGTTTTAAAGACCGTCTAATGAAAAGAGTATCTTCAAATACAGAGAAAGAGTTTCTAAAGGCCTACGAAGACTTGTCGGATGCCCTTTTTAGGCACTGCTTTTTCAGGGTTTCTGACAGGGAGATTGCTTTGGATTTGGTACAAGAAACTTTTTTTAAAGTTTGGAGGAGTATTTCTTCTGGATCTGAAATTTTAAATATGAAAGCGGTTCTTTTTAAGACAGCAAGCAATCTGATAATAGATTATTACAGGAAAAAGAAAAATGTTTCTTTGGATGAAATGCAAGAAGATTTAAATTTTGATCCTGTGGGAGAGGGTACTGAATCCATAGAGAAAAGTGCAGAGTGGTCTATTATCAGAAAGACAATAGATATGCTTGATGAAAAATACAAAGAGGTCATGATTTTGCGTTATGTCGACGGTTTCTCTGTCGGGGAAGTCGCTGAAATTTTAGGAGAAAGTGAAAATGTTGTATCAGTAAGGATTCATAGGGCAACAGCCAGAGCTAAGGAAATTTTTAACAATGAAAAATAATTTTGAAAAAATTTTAAATAAAGCTGGTGAGATTAAGCTCACCAAATCCGAGAAGGAGAGTCTGCGCTCCGCTCTTTTGTCGGAGATGGAAAGTTCTGTTTTGCCTAGGGAAAAAAGTTTGGTATTGAGCAATTATTCTTGGTTTGTTTTTCTTTCTCGTCATACCACAGCCGCTTTTATTTTGTTAATAATTTTTGTGGGAAGTGGAGCAAGCGCTGTTGCCCAAGGCTCTTTACCAGGGGAATTTTTGTATGGAGTTAAAACCAGTCTCAATGAAAATGTAAGTGGTTGGTTTATGAAACCAATAAAGGGAGAAGCCGAATGGCAACTTGAGCTCGCAGAGCGCAGACTTATTGAAGCCGATCTTTTGGTAAAAGAAAATAAATTGACCCAAGAAAGAAAAAATATTTTAAAAAGAAAATTTGATGAGCACGCTGAGAGAGTTGAAAGTTTTATTCCCGCCGACTCCTCCCAAGAAAATTTTAGAGCAGTTGTTGAAACCGGACTTTCTGTGGAAACAGTTGAGCCTGATATGTTGTCTGTCAGATCTCCTGAAACAAGTCTGGTTGAAATTCCTGTAGAAAAAGCGTTTTCAGCAAAGATTTTGGAAGCTCAAAGTCTGGAGCGAGATTTTAAGATTGAAAAAGAAGAGGCGTTAAGCAGGGCAGAAGAAGTGAGTCGTCTTATAAAAGAAAGGAATCTTTCCAAAGAACAATCAATTCAGGCCAGATTTAAACTTTTAAAGGCCAGAGAAGTTTTGTCCAGCCTATCTTTAAACGGTTCGGAAGATAGAGAACTCGTTGAAAAAGCCTTATCTCTAATTGAAACCGCCGAATCTCTCGTGGAGAGTGATTTGTCGAGCAAAGAAATACAGTTGGGTTTATAATCTCAATATAAGCAGATCTTATTTAGAAATGAAGACAGAGCTTAACGCAAACTTATTACTTTCTCTCGCAATTTTTTCAGCGCTATCTTTTCTCGCCATTTCTTTTTCTGTTGCCAACGGAATATTTTTTTCAGCTCTGGACGCCTTTTTTCACCAAAGTGTTTCTTTTTTGCCAAGTCTTTTTGTCGTTTTTTCTTCTCATATTAGTGACGGACTTCACCCTGTGATTTTTTTCATAGTATCTGTTCTCACTTTTTTTTATTTTTCTTGGAATAAAAAATATTTTTCAGCCATTCTTATTTTCGGAGGAGTTTCTCTCTCCATACTGTCCGCTATTCTCATAAAGGAATCTATGGAGGTGGTTCGTCCAGAAAGCCTTATATCAGAAAACGGATGGAGCTTTCCAAGTATTCACACGGCTTCAGCGTCCGCTTTTTGTTTCACCTTACTTTTTCTTTTTAAGAGAATAAAACCGTATGCCCTAAACAGGGCTGTATTTTTACTGCCGGCTGTCTTATTGGTATTGGCTGGGGGAAGTAGGATTCTGTCTCAAGCCCATTGGTTTTCAGATGTATTTGGTGGAATTTTTCTCGGTTTATTTTGGGCATCTTTTTTGGCCTTTATCTTGGTAATTTTGAAAATAAAGGATTATGCCTAAAATTCTTGATGGTAGAAAAATAAGAGACGAGAAAAAGTCTATTCTTTCTCAGAAAATTTCTAAGATGGGGTTTGTGCCCAAATTGGCAGTTTTTCAAGTGGGTGAAAATCCGGCTTCGGATGCATATATTAGACAGAAAGAAATTTTTGGAAATTCTATCGGGGTAGAAGTTAAGAGAGAGTCTTTTTCAGAATCGGTATCTAATGAAGAAATAATAAAAAAAATTGAAATTTATAATTCTGACAAAGAATTTCAAGGAATTATTGTTCAGTTTCCATTACCCAATCATTTAGACAAATCCAAAATTTCTCAGTCAATAAATCCAAAAAAAGATATAGATGGTCTTTCTGGAGAAAATATTAAAGCTCTGATGGGGGGAGGAAACGGTCTTGTCCCAGCTACTACCAGAGGTATTTTGGAAATTCTTGAATATTACAAAATAGAAATCTCAGGAAAGAATATTTGCATTATTGGAAGGTCGGAGTTGGTGGGAAAACCGACAGCACTAGCGTTTATCAATCGAGACGCGACGGTGCAAATTTGTCACAGCAAAACAGAAAATCTAAAAGAAAAAACAAAAAATGCGCAAATTCTAATTTCCGCTATTGGAAAACCAAAATTTATAACCGAAGATTTCGTTTCTACTGGTCAGGTAATAATTGATGTTGGTATTAGCCGGCAGAAAGACGGTTCTTTGGTGGGAGATGTTGATTTTGACAGAGTTTCTAAAATTGTTTCAGCCATAACTCCGGTTCCTGGGGGAGTGGGCCCTATGACCGTTTTGTCTCTGTTTGAAAACCTTGCAGATGTTTGTACGGGCGATTTGTAAGAAGGGGTGCTATAATTCGTCTCAAAGGTAGAAAAATTATTAGTTAATTTAAAAATATGGAAGGAAATGAAGGAAAGGCCCGTCTCTGGAAGTACGCTCCGATACTGGTCTTGGTTTTAACAGCGTTTTTGTTTATGCAACTTGTAAGCTCTATAAAAGAGTACAGGTACATAGGTGGGGCCGGATATCCTAATACGATATCTGTTTCGGGTGAGGGGGAAGTTTTTGCAGTGCCTGATGTGGCTTCTTTCACATTCAGCGTAAGCTATACTGGTAAAACAGTTGGAGAAGCTCAAGATTTTGTAACAGAGAGGATAAATAAGGCGATAGAAAAAGTTAAATCTTTTGGAATTGAAGACAGAGATATCAAAACTTTAGACTACAGCGCTTATCCGAAGTATGAGTACAATCAAATTGTTTGCGTCACCTACCCTTGTCCACCAGGAAGATCAGAGCTGGTCGGATATGAGGTCAATCAGACAATTTCTGTTAAGGTAAGAGACACAGACAAAGCTGGTGAAATTCTAGGATCTCTCGGCAGTACCGGAGCCACAAATGTCAGTGGTTTGAGTTTTACTATTGATGACGAAGAAACTCTCAAGGCCGAAGCGAGAAAAATGGCCATTGAGGATGCTCGTGAAAAAGCGCGTCAACTATCAAAGGATTTGAAAGTAAAATTGGTAAAAATTGTAAGTTTTTCTGAATCTGGAGATTATCCGATTTATTACAAATCAGAAATGGCTTTGGGGATGGGGGGAGATCAAGCTCTACCTGAATCCAGACCAAACTTGCCTACGGGAGAAAACAGAATTGTCTCAAATGTCACTATTGTTTACGAGATAAGATAAATTTGATTTGACAAATTCTGTCATAAGCGTAGTATAAAAAAACACCCGCGGGGTGTTTTTTTATAGAGAAAAGCCAAATTCTATAGGAATACTCAAAGGACAAATTACCAATCTATATTTTATTTATGAGATTAATAAATTATATCCGAGACACGAAAGGCGAAATGAAACATGTCAGCTGGCCAACCAGAAGGCAGTCATTTATCTTTACCTTTATAGTTATTGCAATTTCTTTAGTGGTCGCTTTTTATCTTGGATTTTTGGACTTCATATTTTCTTTTCTTTTGGAACTTATTGTTATTTAGTTTGCTAATTAGATCTTTCAAGTTATGTCAAAACAAAAAATACAAGAAGGTAGAAATTGGTATGCAATTCATACTTATGCCGGATATGAAAATGCTGTTATGAGGAATCTCAAACAGAGAGTTGAATCTTTGGGAATGGAAGATAAAATTTTTGATGTCCTTGTCCCCACTGAAAAGAAGATAAAAATAAAGGGAGGTAAAAGAGTGGAAGAGGAGGAAAAAATATACCCCGGCTATGTTTTAGTAGATATGGTCGTTACAGATGATTCTTGGTATGTTGTCAGAAACACTCCTCGTGTCACAGGATTTGTTGGTTCTGGAGTATATCCAGTACCAATTGATAAAAAGGAAGTGGACTCAATTTTTGGAAGAATGAATGCTGACAAGGCACTGCATAAAGTTGAACTTTCAATTGATGACTCTGTTCTCATTGTAGATGGTCCTTTCAAAGAGCTCGAAGGAAAAATTAAAGAAATTGATCAAGAAAGAGGGAAAGTTAAGGTTCTTGTATCAATGTTTGGCAGAGAAACTCCCGTCGAGCTGGACTTCTTGCAGGTTAAAAAGATTTAACGAACGCAGTGAGTATAAATCTTTTAACCCCGCCCTTTCGCAGGCGAGGTAAAAGCGGTTTGACTTTCACGCACCAATTCATTATTCTGTGTTTCTAAATTAAGAACCAATCATGGCGAAAAAAGTAGCTAAAAAACTAAAAGTGGTTTTGCCAGCAGGCAAGGCAACCCCGGCACCTCCAGTGGGGCCAACTTTGGGTCAGGCGGGAATAAACATTGGTGAATTTATCACCAAGTTTAATGATGCCACTAGAGAAATGATGGGACAGACAATTCCGGCTGAGATAAGTGTTTACGAAGATAGAAGTTTTGATTTCATTCTCAAAACTCCTCCAGCATCAAGTTTGATACTCAAAGCTATAGGTGCAGAAAAAGGATCCGGAAAAAATGTTTCAAGCAAGGTTGGCAAACTTACAAAAGCCCAAGTAAAGGAAATTGCCGAGAAAAAAATGCCAGATTTAAACGCAAATGATATTGAAGGAGCGATGAAAATAATAGAAGGCACCGCTCGATCCATGGGTGTTGAAGTAAAATAGAAAATCAAATACAAAATAGCCCCGACTTGTCGGGGCTATTTTGTATTTGACAAATTCGTCTCAATAAGTATTTTGGGGCTGTCGCTCCTTTCAGTGCAATTCCAAGTAAAACCCTAACCGGAGGAAAATGATGAAAATGAGAGGTCTCCTGTTTGCCCTGTTTGCCCTTCTGGCTCTCGGGCGGACAGATGTCTCTGCTCAGTCAGGGTTTGTGTACGACTACAGCCTTTCCTATGGGAATGGCTTGCTGTCGGCATACAACTCTCTCTCTGATGCCCAGCAGGGTGTGAACCAGCTCTATGCGAGCGATTTCCCCACAAGGGACCTCGCCCTCTATATGGGGATGAACACTCCCCACTATGGGGGAAGTCAGTCGTATTTCGCTTACATGCTGACGAACTGGTTTACCGGGGTTCCGAATACAAACCCCAATAACACCAATGTCGGCTTCTGGCAGGTGTACGACACCGACGCTGGTTCCGTTTCGTCTATGAGCATGAGCTGGGCTGATCCCTCGCGAACAATCTTTCAGATGTTTGCGCAAGGAGGCCCGACCATTCAGGGGTGTTCCACGATTCCGCCAGAAGATTGCGGGCGACTGTGGAACGGTGTGAACGCTGCGAACGGAGGGGTGTTCCTTGATTGGAGCATTTCGCTCACAGCGTCCTTCCTCTCTTCGGCGGTCTGGAACGCCTCGTCGGGGCTCTTTGAGTCCATGATCAGGCCGAATGCAGTGTCAGGACAGATGGCCGGGATCTTCTACGATCCTACTGCTGATCTTTACTACCGAGCATCTGTTGAGCTCGGACAGGATAGCTGGGCTTATAAGGAAGGTCTTCTGACCGACGAGGTTCTTTACGGGGCTTCAACGGTTGTTCCAGAGCCAGCCACAATGATTTTGCTGGCTTCTGGACTGATCGTCCTGTCTCTTGTTCAACTCCTCAAGCGCAGGAAGCTTCCTGCGCCCGGAAGTGAGTAGTGTTACTTAGGTTGCACACAACACCGTCCCGGTTTACTGGGGCGGTGTTTTCTTTAAACATCTTTATAAAGCTTCGGCAACATATCTGTTGGTTTCCATTTTTTCTTTAGCTCCGAAAGGGATTCTTTGTTTTGATATTTGCCCGAGTGAGAATAATCACTCTTTATTATTTCTCCCGTTTCAAAAAATATTATTTGAGCAATTCTCCTGCCGACAACTAAGGGAATGGCGTAATGGCTGGAATTGTTCGTGATCTCCATTGTCCAACGGTTTGTATATCCAACATCTCCCCAGCCAGCGCATTTGCATACTTCTATAAAATTTCTACCCATTGAAGAACGAGCTTTCATCATTGTGGTTATGTGGTTTTTGCCACCAATAAATTCATTTGTGTGCGCAAGAATTGTTTCTCCAGGTTCAAGCAAAATTATTTTGTCATTTGGATTAATGCCCTTGTACTCAAATCTGAATTTATCAAAAACATCTTTTGCTTTCTGCGCTTTTAGAGCTTTTGTTCCCCAGACCTCGTCGGTGTGTCCTTTGTTGTAAATGTTGTAAAGATTGTGGTGATACTTTGGCGGTTGTTCTCTGAAATAGTATTCGCCAAGTGTCACATCGTAGCTTGAAGTTGAAAGATTTTCTTTTTTGAAAGGGGAAATTATTATATTTCCAGATTTCATCTCTTCCAGAATTTTTTTATCGGATAGTGCCATGAGTAGATTATATCAAAATAGAATCAAAACACCCCCCGAGAGCGTCCTAATGCTCGGGGGGTGTCTGTCTAAACGATCATCGGAGCTTCAATTGCCGGGTGGTGATTGTAGTTCCGAAGCTCGATGTCTTTTAGGCTAAACTCATCAATTTCCCTTACTTCTGGGTTGAGCCAGAGTTTTGGCCGTTCAAACGGCTTTCGGGAAAGCTGTTCAAGTACGGCCTCAAAGTGTGCATGGTATATGTGTGCGTCTTGGAAAAGAAAGATGCACTCATAAGGTCTCATGCCTACGACTTGGGCGATCATGGAGAGAAGGAGGGCGTATGACGCGATGTTGAAAGGCACCCCGAGGAACATGTCGCAACTTCTCTGGACCATTGAAAGAGAGAGTCTTCCGTCTGGGTAGGCAAAGAGCTGGAAGAACATGTGGCATGGCGGGAGAGCCATTTCACCAAGTTCTCCAGGGTTCCATGCCGTTACGACATGGCGTCGATCAAACGGGTTGTTTCGAAGTCCATCGATCAAATTCCTGATTTGATCTACTTCCTGGCCGTCCCGTTTCATCCAATGCCTCCACTGAACTCCGTATATTCTCCCCAAATCACCAGGGAAACGAGCTCTTGGAGACCAGTAGCTTGATTCGGCATTGTCGGTCCAGATGGTGCGTTTTCTGCCGACGATTTCCTTGAGTCGGTTGTCGTCCCCTGAACCTTCAAGAAACCAGAGAAGCTCCGCAGTCATTGATTTGAAAGCAAGTTTCTTGGTGGTTACAGCTGGGAAACCGTCGTCCATGTTGAAACGCATGGGAATGGAAAAAATAGCCCTAGTGTCGCCGTTTCTTCCAGGGCGATCTACTCCATTTTCAATGATGTCTCTCATAGCATCAAGATATTCAAGCATCGTTTTCTCCGCGTTTAGTGTGATGAGAAGGTTCTTATTCCAAAAGCAATTTTCTACTTTTTGATTTTATTGTCAACGGTTGCCAAGTGTTTGAATTAGTGTAATTTGTTTCAAGGAAACGCTCTTTTACTCTTAGGAGGCGGGTATGACAAGAGGCAAGTTTGTTGTAATTTCTGGTCCTGATGGGGCTGGCAAGACCACCCTCATCAAGAAGATCAGAGAACTTTACGGAGACGCTTTGGTTTATGTTCGAGAGCCGGGCGGAACTGACTTGTCTGAAAAGATTCGAAAAGAAGTACTCTCAAGCGTGGGAGCAGGATGGAGCCCAGTCACTCAACTCCTTCACTTTTTCTGCGCCAGAGCGAACCTCTTGTCTTTGGTTGTGGAAAAAGCTCTCTCTAGCGGAATCGGTGTGATAGCCGACCGTTTTGATGAGTCAACATTTGCCTATCAAGTCGTTGCTCCTCAAAACAGGGAACTTGAACCACTTTTTTGGTCTATTAGAAAATCTCTTCTTGTAGACCAAGGACTCGCTCCAGATCTCTATATTCTGGTCCAGGTTCCAGTCGAAGTTGGAGTTGAGAGACGAGCGCGAGATAAGTCTCAAGAAACTACACACTTTGATGAGAGAGAACACAGCTTTCATCGAATGGTTGCAGAAGGTCTCTCTGAGTTTTTCTCTCGAGTTCCACATTCAGTGGTTGATGGATCTCAGCCTAGAGAGAAAGTTCTGATTGACTGCTTGAGAATTCTTGAGCCGTTCTTTGGAAAACCGAACACGGGGCCCGGCACTTAGCCGGGCTTTTCCATTGTTTTCAAAGTGCTATGATACAGCAAATGGTTTCAGGTGATTTAAGAAAAAGTATTGAAAAAGTATTGAAAAATCTTGCTATAGAACAAGCGGATTTTGCTGTGGAACATCCAGAGGATATTTCTCACGGAGATTATGCGACAAATGTGGCAATGATTTCTGCCAAGACTCTCAAAACAAATCCACTTGAATTGGCGGAGAAAATAAAAGAAGAGCTTGAGAAAGAAAAACCAGATTTTGTAGAAAGCGTTGAGGTGGCAAAACCAGGGTTTATAAATTTCAGATTAAATAAAGATTTTTTCCTATCTTCTTTGAAAGAAATTTTAAAAGAAGGCGATTCGTATGGCAAAAACCAAAATCTTTCTGGTTTGAGAACAATAGTTGAATATACGGATCCAAATCCTTTTAAAGAATTTCATATTGGGCATGCGATGAGCAATGCCATAGGCGAAGCGATTTCTAGGATAATTGAGTGGAATGGAGCGGAAGTAAAAAGAGCGTGTTATTCAGGAGACAAGGGGATCCATGTGGCTAGAGCCGTGGCCCATAAAATAAAGACCGGGACTGATTGGTTTTCTGAAAAAGATGTGGCGGTTTCTTATGCCGAAGGATCAAAGCTTTTTGATGAGGACGAAGATTTTAAAAAATTTGTAATAGAGGTTAATAAAAAAATTTATGAAGAGACTGATCCTGAAATAAATCAGATTTATATGGTAGGTAGGACTTTGACTTTGGAATATTTTGAATCAATTTACAGAAAACTTGGCACAAAGTTTGATTTTTATTTTTATGAAAGCGAGACAGGGGAGTTTGGAATAAATATTGTAAAAGAAAATACTCCTAATATTTTTGAAGAAAGCGACGGGGCTATTGTTTATAGAGGTGAAAAAAGAGACAAGAAACTCCATACAAGGGTTTTTGTAAACAAAGATGGAATACCTACTTATGAAGCAAAAGAGTTGGGACTTGCGAAAATAAAATACGATCTGTATCCGTACGACTCTTCAATAGTTATTACTGGAAACGAAGTAAATTCTTATTTTGAAGTTCTTCTCACCGCTCTCTCAGAAATTTTTCCTAGTTTAGCTCAAAAAACGCGACACATTGGACACGGTATGCTTCGCCTCCCAACAGGCAAAATGTCTTCTCGCACCGGAGATGTTATTACGGCAGAGTTTGTGTTGGATTCTTTGAGTGGAAAAATAAAAGAAAAGATGTCTTCTTCTGAAAAAACTAATATAGAAGAGGAACTAGTTTCAAACATTGCAGTTGGTGCGATGAAATATTCAATTTTGAAACAGCATATTGGCAAGGATGCAATCTTTGATCTAGATTCAGCGGTTTCTTTTGAAGGGGACTCTGGTCCATACTTGCAATATACAAATGCCAGAATAAATTCTGTTTTGAAGAAAGCTGAAGAAGAGGAGGTAGAGCCCAAACTGATGAATGAAGAAGTTGGAGAGCTTGAAAAAAGAATTGTTCGTTTCCCGGAAGTTGTTGAAGAAGCTTATAAAAACCTTTCGCCCCAATCTATAATTTCTTTTCTTGTTCAAGTTGCTGGTCTTTTCAATTCTTATTATGCAAAAAACCAGATTGTTGATTCTAGTGATCCTTTATCAGGACATAGGGTAGCTGTTGCACAATCTGTGGGTCAAGTTTTAAAAAATGGACTTTTTGTGTTGGGGATTAAATCTCCAGAAAGGATGTAGAGCGGTATTGCCTTAAAAATGGCTTTAAATATAGCTTTTTGACAAAAAGCCTAAATATTGTTTGACAAAAAGTGAATAAGGGTGTATAATGGATTGTTAGATGTACCCAATGTGAGTATCCGCTCATATTGGCTTCACAACCAGCCGAAAGGAGTATGAATGCGCCTTCGGACGATGGCTCTCATCGCCACCTTGGTGGCGGTGCCGATGTCGGCCTCGGTCGCCCACGCGACTGATCCGCCGCCCTCGGTCAATGAGGTCATGGAGTACGACAACGCGACGCAGGACCTGCCGGCCCCCGTGACGGGCGCCAGCACGATGGAGATGACGATCTTCGTGGACCTCAGCCCGGCCATGGCCGGCGACGCGCTCTCGCGGGCGAGCCCCGCGAGCATCATCCTCGGCGATAACGCCGATCCCTCCAGCGCCGTCTTCACGGCCCTGGACCACGTTTACGAAACGACTGCGATGCTGTACCCGGCGCTCATGACGAGCTCCGGCGATCTCCTGCCGAGTACCGGCGCCCGGGTCATGGACCCGGAGGGCCGATGTCGACGCTTCGTCGACATCCCCTCCGACCTGATGATGACCTGACCGTATTGCCGTGCCGTGTTTTACTGCCAAGCACAGGGCTGAGGACCCCGTAAGCTTCGGTCATTGGAACCCGGCGTGAAGAAAACCCCGCGACACAAGTTGTCGCGGGGGTCTTTGTTTTTATAACTTTGTGATACGATTGAACATATATGGCCACAGAGAGAGAAGATAAATCTCCACTAGCCCTCAAAGAAGAAGAGATACTGTCTTTTTGGGAAAAGGAAGAAGTTTTCAAAAAAACCCTCGAGAAAAAATCTCCAGAGGGATCTTTTGTTTTTTATGAAGGGCCTCCAACTGCAAATGGCAGACCGGGGATTCACCACCTAGAAGCTCGCGCGTTTAAAGACGCAATCCCTCGCTACAAAACGATGCGAGGTTTTCGTGTGGAAAGAAAAGCTGGTTGGGATACGCACGGACTTCCAGTGGAGCTTGAAGTTGAGAAACAGTTGGGAATAAAATCAAAAAAAGAAATTGAAGAATACAGCATTGCCAAATTCAACGAAGAGTGCAAAAAAAATGTTTGGAAGTATTTAAGTGAATGGCAGGATTTTACTAGAAGAATCGGTTTTTGGGTTGATATGGAGAGTCCCTATATTACTTATTCTTCCGGATATATGGAGTCTCTTTGGGCGATTATAAAAACTGTAAATGAGAAAAAACTTCTCTACAAAGACTACAAGGTGGTTCCTTGGTGTCCGAGATGTGGCACAGGACTTTCTTCTCACGAGCTGGCTCAAGGTTATGAAACAATAAAAAGTCTTTCTGTATTTGTAAAATTTAAAATCATTGGTTTCCCAGATGCTTATTTTGTAGCTTGGACGACAACCCCGTGGACTTTACCGGGCAATGTTGCCTTAGCCGTAGGAAAAGACATTACTTATGTAGAGGCCAAGGTTAATGGTGAAATTTTAGTTTTAGCTAAGGATAAGCTCGAGCTTTTGACTGATGAATATGAAGTGATAGCAGAACATAAAGGAAGCGAGATGGTTGGTATGGAATACGAACCACTCTATCCATATCTTTCACAAAACATCTCTGATTCTCAAAAAGAGAAACTTTCTAACGCATACAAAGTTTATTCGGCTGATTTTGTAACTACAGAAGATGGTACGGGGATTGTGCATACAGCGGTAATGTATGGGCAAGACGATTTTGAGCTTGGCACGAAAGTCAGTCTTCCAAAGTTTCATTTGGTAGACGATTCGGGCCATTTTATTGCAAACACGGGAGAATTTTCTGGAAAATTTGTTCACGACGAAGACACAGCTGTTTTTGTGATAAAAGATTTAGCTGGAAGGAATTTGCTTTTTAAGAAAGAAAAGTTTGAGCACAGCTATCCTTTTTGTTGGAGATGCAAAACCCCTTTGGTTTATTACGCCAGAAGTTCTTGGTATATAAAAATGTCTCAATTAAGAGAGGATCTTGTTTCTGAAAATCAGAAAATAAACTGGGAGCCAGAGCATATAAAAGACGGTAGATTTGGAGAATGGCTTTCTGATGTAAAAGATTGGGCATTTTCTAGAGAGCGATATTGGGGCACCCCGCTTCCAGTTTGGATTTCGGAAGATGGCACTGAGACAGATGTTATTGGTTCAGTAAGCGAACTAAAAGAAAAAATAGAAAAAAGAAACACCTTTTTCATAATGAGACACGGTCAAGCCGAGAAAAATGTTTCTTGTATTGTGAGCGGAGATGATTCGGTCCCATCAAGTCTTACAGAGATGGGAGAGAAACAAGTCCTTGATGCTTCAAAGAAACTCAAAAAAGAAAAAATAGATTTGATATTCACTTCGCCTCTTATTCGCACAAGAGAGACTGCAAAAAAAGTAGCAGAGATTTTAGGCTTGGATGAAAAAAATATTGTTGTTGATGAGAGGATAAAAGAAATACAAACAGGAATATTTAATGGTAAGCATGTAAATGAATACCACGGTTTCTTTTCGTCTATTTCAGAAAAATTTGAAAAAGCACCAGAAGGTGGAGAGAATCTTTCAGAACTTCGCAAAAGAGTAGGGGAGTTTTTATATGATATTGATTCAAAATATAACAACAAAAAAATACTCATAATAAGCCATGAATACCCTCTCTGGATGATGGAGGCTGTCTCACTAGGGGTTGGTAAAAACGGTGCGATAAAAATGAAAGAAGATGCTGGAGAAGATATCGTAAAAACAGGTGAATTTAAAGAGATTGATTTTAGAGCACTTCCTAAAAACTCTGATTTCGAACTTGATCTCCACCGCCCTTATGTTGATGATGTTGTCATCAAATCAAAAAAGACAGGAAATGTTTTGAAAAGAGTCCCAGAGGTGGTTGATGTCTGGTTTGATTCTGGGGCAATGTCTCTTTCTCAAAACGCTTCAGAAATTTCTCTAAGCCAAAAAGATCTCAAAAAAAGAATAGAAAATTCTCCCTATCCAGCCGATTTTATTTCTGAAGCGATAGATCAAACTAGAGGGTGGTTTTATACTCTTCACGCTATAGGGATTTTATTTGGCAAAGGGAGAGCTTATAAAAATGTAATTTGTCTCGGCCATATTTTGGATGAAAAAGGTCAGAAGATGTCAAAATCAAAAGGCAATGCGGTGGATCCTTGGGAGATGATAGATAAATACGGTGTTGATCCTCTGAGACTTTGGATGTATTCGGTAAACCAGCCCGGAGATGCAAAAAATTTTGATGAAAAAACAGTAGATGATGTAAATAAAAAAGTTTTTAATTTGTTTAATAATGTTTTGTCTTTCTACGAACTGTATTCAAAAGAAAACGCTCCGAAAGAGCGTCCAAAGGTTTCTAATGTCCTAGATGTTTGGATACTTTCTCTTTTTGATGAGCTTGTTTTGAAAGTTTCAAAAAATATGGATTCCTATAAAGTTTTTGAATCAGTCAGAGGAATCAGGGATTTTATAGCCGATCTCTCGCAGTGGTATTTGAGGCGCTCAAGAGACAGATTTAAAGGAGAAGACGAGAAGGATAAAGAAGATGCAATTTCTACATTAGGGTTTGTAATAAAAGAATTTTCAAAGGTAGTTTCTCCATTTGCTCCATTTTGGGGAGAAGACATCTACAGAAGGATAACCAAGGGAGGGGAGCTCGTAAGCGTTCATCTTGAAGATTGGCCAGGAGCTTCAAGGGTCAGCCAAGAATCTTTGAGTAGTATGAGAGAGACCAGAAGGTTAGTTTCTCTGGCACTTGAAGCTAGGGCGAAATCTGGGATTAAAATAAGACAACCTTTAAGCAAGCTTGAAATAAAAAAAGGAAAAATTTCTCTAAATGAAGATTTTTTGGAAATTATAAAAGATGAAGTAAATGTGAAAGATGTTGTTTATTCTGAAAAATTGGAGGACGAAGTTAGTTTGGATACTCAAATTACTGAAGAACTGAAAGAAGAAGGGGAAATAAGGGAGTTTATAAGAGCTTTGCAGGAGATGAGAAAGCTCAAAGGTCTTCTCCCTAAAGACAAAATAAATGTTTCCTTAAGTATTTCTCCTAAAATGAAAAATGTTTTTGAAAAAAATTCTTCAATGATAAAAAAAATATGCGGAGTTTCTGATTTTAAATTTGGAGCAGATTTGTCGGAAGAAAATGAAAGTTGGTTTGAAATAGAAATTGTCTAATGGCATATCATGTTTATACGACCAGAGGTTTTGTACTGAGCAGTTCTCCTCAAGGAGAAGCCGATAAGTTTTTAAAAATTTTTACCGAGGATTTGGGGCTCATAAACACATCTGCTAAAAGCGCCAGAGTTGTTTCTTCAAAGCTACGAGCGCATCTCAATCCGTTTTCTATGATAAATTGCTCTCTTGTTCGTGGTAAAAATTCTTGGAAAATAACGAGCGCTTCAGAAGCCAAGAATCTTCTTTATTTCAATCCAAAAAACAGAAAGAAGGAAATTCTTTTTGGAAGGATATTTTCAATTCTTCTTTTGATGTTGAACGGCGAAGAAAAAAACAAAGAACTTTTTAAAGTGGTTGAAAAAGGCGTGGAGGAGATAAAAAGCGAGAATTTTTCTGAAAAAGAAATTGATTTAGCGGAAATCGTTATTGTTTCAAGAATTTTGCACAATCTTGGTTTTTTAGATCCAAAACCATTTCCTCCTAAAATTTTTCACTCCGCCATAGAAAGAGAGCTTCTAAAGGAGGTGGAGCGGTATAAAACGGATCTGGTCTCAAGTATCAATAAGGCATTAAAAGCGAGCCAATAAGGTCTCTGTGATATAATTTTTTTATGTTTGAAGATAAAAACCGAATAGATAAACTGCAAAAAAAGCTTTATTCAAGAAGCTATGAAAATCCTGATTCTACAGAAAGGAGTGATTTTGAAGATTCTGAAGACAGCGTTCCTCAAGATTGGGGGACTGCGGATGGTCCAAAATTAGAGGAGCTTTTGCAAAGGCAGAGAGAGGAGCATGAGGAGGGTGTTTTATTTAAAAAAATTTTAGTAGGAGCGGTTTTGTTTTTCATTGTAGCTCTTGGTGTCGCAGGGTTTATGTTTTTTGGAAGCAGTAGCCGTATATCCTCTGGGAACATTGATATTCAGGTTGGGGCGCCGACATCTGTTGCGGGTGGTGAAGAGCTTGTAATGGATATAATAATCAAAAATCGTAATGCAACCGATTTGGAGGGGGTGAATATTCAGATTGAATATCCGGAAGGAAGCAGGGTCGCTGGAAATCTGACAGAGGAATTGTTGCGCCAAAGAGAATCTGTCGGACAAATTCCTGCTGGAGGTGAGGTGAGAAAAACAGTAAAGGGGGTTTTGTTTGGTGAAAAAGATTCTATAAAAGAAATAAATATTGTTCTTGAGTACCGCCTTACTGGTTCAAGCGCGTTGTTTTTTAAAGAAAAAAAATACGAAGTCGCTATAAAATCTGCCCCAGTAATTATGACGGTTAGTTATCCAAACGAGATTACCTCTGGTCAGGAAGTTGAGTTTGTCTTTTTAATAACATCAAACACGACCGAAACTCTCAGGAATGTGTTGGTTAGAGCAGAATATCCGTTTGGTTTTTCTTTCGTATCTTCAGATCCAAGTCCTGCAGAAGGTGACTATGTTTGGAGAATTGGAGATCTGTCTCCGAGCGACAGGAGAACTATAAAAGTGCGTGGGACTTTGCAGGGTCAAAATGAAGAAGAAAGAACATTTCGCTTTGGTGTAGGAATAGAGGGGCAAGTGCCAAATGTTATTGCACCAGAATTTGTAAGTCTTTCAGAATCTATTGTTATCAAAAAACCATTTTTGGATTTAGCGATTTCTTTGGCTGGAAGCTCTTCACAAGAATATGTTTCTAGGTTGGGAGAAAGAGTCCAAGTAAATGTTGTTTGGACAAATAATTTGACCGCACCGGTTTTGAATGCGCGCCTTGAAGCGAAAATATCAGGGGCTTCTTTTGACAGATCTTCTGTTTCTACATTGGGTTCTGGTTTTTATAGATCTTCTGATAATACGGTCATCTGGCAATCTCCGGCATCTTCAGAGTTTGGAAGAATAGAGCCGGGTCAGAAAGGAGTTTCGTCTTTTTCACTTTCTTCACTTCCTAGTTTGCCAAGTGGCTTGTTTAATCAAGAAATAAATATAGAGTTTTTTATGACAGGGGAGCAAGTGCTTGAAGGAGGTCGTCCACAGACAATATCTTCTTCTGCTATAAGGAAAATAAAACTTGCCTCAAACTTGTCTCTTGCAGGAAGAATAGTAAGATCTATTGGTCCGTTTGAAAATAGCGGTCCGATGCCTCCGAGAGCTGATGCCCCCACTACCTACACGGTGATTTGGAGCGTATCCAATTCTTTGAACGATGTTCAAAATGCAAGGGTTGAAGCGGTCATACCTCCATATGTTTCTTGGGTTGAGCTAACCAGCCCTTCTTCAGAGAGAATTACATTTAATCCAACAACAAGACAAGTTGTCTGGACAATTGGCGATGTAAAAGCGGGAACAGGAATTAGCTCTGCGCCTAGAGAAGTGGCTTTCCAGATTTCACTGACCCCAAGTTTAAATCAGGTTGGCACGACACCGACCTTGGTGCAGGAGATGAGAATAACCGGAGCGGACAATTTTACCGGAAGAACTTTGGACTCAACCAGACCTGCTATGACAACAAGAATAAATACAGATCCATCGTTTAGGGTGGGAGATGATATAGTTGGAAATTAAATGAGTAAAGAAAAAAACACAGAACTTATGGAAAAAATAATATCTCTCGCAAAGAGGAGGGGCTTTGTTTTCCCGAGTTCTGAAATTTACGGAGGTTTATCTGGCACATGGGATTATGGACACTACGGATCTCTTTTGGCGCACAACATAAAAGAGCTTTGGTGGAAACATTTTGTTGAAGAAAGGGAAGACAATTTTGCTATTACCACTCCAACCATAATGCCTGAAGCTGTTTGGAGGGCATCTGGACACTTGGATGGTTTTACCGATCCTTTGATTGAGTGCAAAAAATGCAAACACAGGTTTAGAGTGGATCAAATAGCCAAAGAAAATGTTGAAAATAAAAAATGTCCTGACTGTGGGGGCGAATTGGGTGAAGAAAGGGTTTTCAATTTGATGTTGCCCGTTTCTCTGGGCGCCGTTGAAGGCAAAGCAAATGCTTATCTTCGTGGAGAAATAGCCCAAGGGATGTTTGTTAATTTTAAAAATATTATTGATACGATGCGTCCGGATTTGCCATTTGGCTTGGCGCAAATAGGAAAAGCTTATAGAAATGAAATAGCTCCACGAGATTTTCTTTTTAGAGTACGCGAATTTGATTTGATGGAATTTGAATATTTTGTTCGCGAAAATGACTGGCAGAAATATTTTGAAATGTGGCGAGAGGAAATGTGGAAATGGATTGAAAGAGTGGGTATATCCAAGGACCTTGTTCACGAGCTTGAAGTCAAAGAAGAAGACAGGGCTCACTATTCTAAGAGAACGATTGATTTTGAATTTGATTACCCATTTGGCAGAAAAGAGCTTTATGGGTTGGCTTATAGAACAGATTATGACTTAAAAAAACATATGTCTGCTTCTGGTGTCGATTTAAACTTTACCGATCCTACTACAAATGAAAAATTCATTCCTCATGTTATTGAGCCGACATTTGGTCACGGCAGGACTATTTTGGCAGTTTTGCTTTCAGCATACAGAGAGGATGAATTGGGAGGAGAAAGGCGAACTTATTTGGCGTTCAAGACAGAAATTGCTCCTGTTAAGATTGCTGTTTTTCCGCTACTTAAAAATAAACCAGAATTGGTTGAGAAGGCGAGAGAAGTTTTTGCAAAGCTCAAAAAAGAATTTGGTTCGGTTGAATTTGATGATAATGGAAATATTGGAAAGCGCTATCGCAGACAAGATGAAATAGGGACACCCTTCTGCATAACTGTTGATTTTGAAACTTTGGAGGGCAAAGGCGTGACTGTTCGAGACCGTGATACTGGAAAGCAAGAAAGAGTTGGCGAACCTGAGCTTTCAGATTTTCTTAATACATAGGACTACCCTATGTATCTAGACTAAGCCTATGTATTGGTGGCGAAATGCCTAAAAATAAGGGGTTTTGTGGTATCTCCGCCTCAAATTCTTGACATTTAGCTAATGTGGGTGTATAATTAAGGAAGATAGAACTTTGAGATACTACTTGCAATGGTCATAGCGAAAAGCTCCCAGACATGTTTGGGGTCTCCTCGCTATGACCATCAGGTCTAGCTCCTACCTCGGGCAGAGGCAATCTTTTGGGCTCATGAGCCCAGAAAGGAAATGGGGACATGTCCTCATACACAGAAGGTCAGGTGCACCAGCTCGTTGATGCGTTTGAGGTGGCCGGTTTCACCAAGGTGCACCTCACGCGTTTGGGGCAGGCGCCAGACATTCTCAAGAACCTGCTCAAGGTTCTCAACGGCACGGCAACTTTCAATCTCCCGTTGGCGATAGGGTGGGAGCTCTACCTCCTCCCAACCCAAGAGAAGGGGGAAACAATCAGGGGGTTTTATCTCGAGTCCCACCTCAAAGAGACCGGTCTCATCGACCGTTGTTTCTCCATCGAGGATGACCTAGTCAGGGGTTGGGTCGCCAATCCGGCGACCTATCCAGAGGAATTGAAGGGTAAGATGGTTTTTCTCTGGAAGAGCGCTCAGGGCCGTGACGGCGATCGCTATGTTCCGTACCTCATTTGGGGCGGCAACAAGGTGGTCGTGGACTGGAGCTGGCTCGAGTACAGGTGGAGCGTCAGCAGCCCCGCTCTCCTCGCAAGTAGCTCTTGAACCTTGGTCACTTGGTGCTCTTAGACCCTTTGACCTTGGCTCTTGGATTTTGGCCCCGTTCGCCAATTGGCGGGCGGGGCTTTTTCATATGATAAAATAAAAAATGGTAGTAGGGGAATAGTCACCGGTGGTTACGGCTTCCGGCTCCCGAATCCAGTATCCATGCATCGAGAGTATGCTCGGTCAAGGCTTGGCATAGGGTGGTGCATGCAGAAACTTCAAAAAAAAGAAGATACTTGGTATAGAGTACTAGCGCATTAACCCAGTGGGTCATTCTACTGAATGAGATGCGGAATACGATACAACCCCGAGAGTAGCCGACCATTTATGGTCGGCACCTATATATGGTTCGAGGGGTGGTGATATGGATAGTACTTTATATATTACGCTCAGAACCGTGACGGCAATCGCAATGTTCCGTACCTCATTTGGGACGGCAACAAGGTGGTCGTGAACTGGAACTGGCTCGAGAACAGGTGGAGCGTCAACAACCCCGCTCTCCTCGCAACTCTCTTCATTTCTCTCCCGCTCTTGTGGTGGGAGAGTTTTGTTTATTTGAAGTATTTGTAACATTCAGATAGACTACTCAAAACAATATGAAAGCTTTTAAAAAAACACTTTCCAATGGTCTGAGGGTTATTTTGGTGCCCATGAAGGAGAGCGTCACCACTACTGTTATGGTGATGGTAGAAGCTGGCTCTAAATATGAATCAAAAAGAGAAAATGGTATTTCTCACTTTTTAGAACATGTTTGTTTTAAGGGGACCACAAATAGACCTAGTTCTATGGATATTTTGCATGAAATAGAATCAAAAGGCGCACAAACAAACGCTTTCACTGGTCACGAATTTACTGGCTATTATGCAAAAGCGCACCCGAAGCATACCAACAATCTTTTAGAGATAATTTCGGACATATATTTAAATTCCAATTTTCCAGAAAAAGAAATTCAAAAAGAAAAAGGAGTTATATTGGACGAAATGAATATGTATGAAGACCTTCCGCAACGGCAGATTTATGATGTCTTTACAAAACTTTTGTACGGAGACCAGCCGGCTGGCAGAACAATACTCGGAGAAAAAAATGTTATCCGTTCAATAAAGAGACAAGATTTTTTCAACTACAGAAAGAAGCACTATGTGGCAAAATCAACAATAGTGGTGGTGTCTGGGAATTTTGATGAAAAAAAGGTTTTGAAAAAGATTTCCGAATTTTTCAAAAACATCTCAAACGGTTCAAAAGATAAAAAAGCAAAAGTTGTTGAGAGCCAAAACGCGCCAAAAGTTTTTGTTAAGAATAAAAAGACTGGACAAGCCCACATTGCTTTGGGTGTTAGAACTTTTGGCACTAAAGACAAGAGAAACACAACTCTTATGGTGCTAAACACTATATTGGGCCAAGGTATGAGCTCTCGACTTTTCCAAAAGATTAGGGAGGGTATGGGGGTGGGCTACTATGTTCGCTCATCGGCAGATGATTTTACGGATCACGGTTTTTTGGCAACTTATACCGGGGTTGAAAATTCTCGCGCGGAGGAGGTGGTAAAAGCGATTCTTGAAGAATATAAAAAATTAAAAGATGAAGAGGTTTCTTCAAAAGAGCTAGAAAAAGCAAAAGAATATGTCATCGGCAATTTGGCTATGGACTTGGAGAGTTCTGATCAAGTTGCCGAATTTTGCGCAATACAAGAAGTTTTGAGAAGAAAGATTGAAATCCCTTCGGAAATAGAAGCTAAAGTAAGAAAAGTCTCTGCTAAAGATATAAAAAAACTCGCTGGCGAAATATTTAAAACAAAAAATTTGAACTTGGCGATAATAGGGGATGTAAAATCTTCAAAAAATTTTGAAAAAATTCTAAAAAACTTTTAATTTTCTGCATCCGGTCTCTTCTTTCAAAAAAAATCTTTAGTGTTATTATGGATTCATGTCAAAAGGAAGCTTTTCTCTCGTAAATATAAGCACGGGAACAATGGTCCGATTTCTATTGGTGATTTCAGTCTTTTTAATAGCTTATAGGCTATTGGATATACTTTTGGTTATTCTCACGGCCATAGTGGTAGCTTCAGCTGTGGAGCCGGGCACAAAGTGGTTTATTGAAAGAAGGATCCCCAGGGTGCCGGCTGTTATTCTAATCTACTTGGCAACAGCTATTATATTTGTATCTTCTTTCTACTTCATCTTACTTCCTCTTCTTAGCGAATCAGCAGAATTTTTGAGGACTTTGCCAGAGTATTCTTATGTCTTGAGCAAGTCGGCTGAAACAGAGCTCGGTTCTGGTGGAGGAGCATTTCTTTCTGGATTTTCAGATAGTTTTTCTTTGCCTTCAATCATAAACGAGGTAAACCAAACATTTGCGGAGCTTTCTAGCGGTTTCTTCAGCACAGTTGATGTTATTTTCGGAGGAGCTTTAAGTTTCCTGCTTATCGTTGTCTTGTCTTTTTATCTGGCGGTTCAGGAAGATGGAGTTTCAAAATTTCTTAGAGCCGTTGTTCCCCTCAAGCAAGAGAAGTATGTAATCGGACTTTGGAAAAGATCCCAGCTCAAAATAGGGTATTGGATGCAAGGGCAGTTGGTGTTGGCAATCATTGTCGGTATTTTAGTTTTTCTAGGACTTTCTTTGCTTCAAGTCAAACACGCTCTTCTCTTGGCGGTTGTTGCCGCGGTCTTTGAGCTCATTCCAATATTCGGCTCTTTCCTCGCGGCTATTCCAGCGATCCTCCTTTCTTTTATAGACGGAGGTTTAACAATGGCCCTTATCGTTACTGGTTTTTATATAATTATTCAGCAATTTGAAAGTCAGCTGATCTATCCTTTGGTTGTTAAAAAAGTTGTTGGTGTTCCGCCCATAATTTCAATTTTAGCGCTTGTTATCGGTGCTAAGCTCGCAGGATTTTTGGGTATTATTCTTTCAGTTCCTCTAGCAGCTGTCTTTATGGAATTTTTGGACGACTTTGAAAAAAGAAAGGCTGGCTCGCAGGAAAATTCTGTTTAACTGAAAATGAAAAAAGAAAACGAAGGATCTGAAAAGTCTTTCTATATTACAACTACACTTCCTTATGTAAACGGCGATCCTCATATGGGGCACGCTTTGGAGTTTGTGCGCGCGGATATAATCGCCCGCTTTAAAGAGTCTCAGGGTTATGAAGTTTTTTTCAATACTGGCACGGACGAACACGGACAAAAAATTGCTGAATCTGCAGAGAAAGAGGGCGTAGAGATACTTGATTATGTAGATAAAAATGCAAATCGTTTCAAACAAATCATTCCAAAACTTGGAATGAAGGAGGACATTCATTTCATCAGAACTACCGACAAGAAGCATGAAGAAGCCGCTTTTGAATTTTGGAAAAGGGCAAAGAGCAACGGCTATATTTATAAGAAAAACTACAAAGCAAAATACTGTGTATTGTGTGAAGAAAACAAATCGGAATCTGATTTGGAAAACGGCAGATGCATTATTCATCCTGACAGAGATATAGAAATTCGTGAAGAAGAGAATTACTTTTTCAAATTTTCAGATTTTGGAGATAAAATTTTAAATCTTTTTGATAAAGGCGAGCTCAAGATAATTCCATCTCACAGAAAAAATGAAATGAGGGAGTTTATAAAAAGAGGATTGGAAGACTTTAGTATTTCAAGACTTAAAAAAAATATGTCTTGGGGTTTGCCGGTTCCAGATGATGAAGAACATGTGATGTATGTATGGTTTGATGCTCTTGTTAACTATATTTCCACGCTAGGGTGGCCAAAAGACGAAGAGACTTTTACAAAGTTTTGGGTCAATGGCACTCCGGTCCAATATTGTGGAAAAGATAATACTCGTTTCCAATCTGTAATGTGGCAAGCAATGCTTATGTCAGCAGGTCTTACTCCCACAAGGACGGTGGTGGTAAATGGATTTATAACGGGGGACGGAGGCATAAAAATGTCTAAATCTCTAGGAAATGTAATAAACCCATTCGATGTTATTGAAGAGTATGGCACAGATGCCCTTAGATATTTTCTTGCCAGAGAAATTTCGTCTTTTGAAGATAGCCCTTTCACTATGGAAAGGTTTAAAGAGTCATACAACGCCAATCTGGCAAACGGTCTCGGAAACTTGGTTTCAAGAATAATGAAGCTGTCGGAGACTCATATGGCAGGGCCGGTTTCTTTAAATGGTTTGGATGTAGAAAAAGGAGTTGCTGAGCTTTTAGAGAGTTTTGAAATTCAAAAGGCTGTAAATCTTATTTTTGCTTCGATTGGTCTTATTGATTGGGAGATCCAAAATAAACAACCTTGGAAGACTAAAGATAAAAAAGATATAGAGTTTTTTGTAAAAAAGCTTGGAGAGGTGGCTCACAATCTAGCGCCCTTTATGCCAGAAACATCAGTAAAAATTATAGAAGCTATTAATAAAAACAAATCTCCTGAGAAACCCATTTTCCCCCGCAAAGACTAATTCTTATTTCTCATTCATTATTCCTTATTCCTTATTCATCATTCTTCCTTCCATGCCTCAATTCTTTGACATTCATTCTCATCTAAATTTCAAGGACTATGGATCCGATTTTGACGAGGTTATTGGCCGTCTAAAAGAAACAGACACGCACACTATTGTCGTTGGCACTGATCTTGAGCAATCTCAAAAAGCTGTAGAGTTGGCAGACAAGCATAGAGAGATCTATGCTTGTATAGGGGTTCATCCTGTAGATAACCCTTCAAGGGTTTTCGATAAAGATAATTTTCAAGAACTTGTCTCAAATCCAAAAGTTGTAGCAGTAGGAGAGTGCGGTTTGGATTTTTTTCATTCCGCCCGAGGCGGACCCGCCTTGGGTGGGCAGGGTTTGACCAAGGGGGAAATTAAGAGACAGCAAGATCTTTTTTTAAATCATATTGACTTTGCTATAGCAAACAACAAGGCAATAATGATTCATTCCAGAGATGCTTATGAAGAAGTGTTAAATATTTTGGAACCAATTGCAAAAAAAGAAGGGGAGAGACTTTTTGGCAATGTTCATTTTTTTGCCGGAGACAAAGAAATCGCTCGCAGATTTTTTGATATTGGATTCACAGTTTCTTTTACTGGAGTTTTAACCTTTACCCATGATTATGATGAAGTGGTTAAGTTTGCACCAATAGATATGATTATGAGCGAGACCGATGCGCCTTATGTGGCACCAGTACCGTATAGAGGCAAAAGAAATGAACCTTCATATGTAAGCGAAGTGGTCAAAAAAATCGCTGAAATACGAGGCGCTTCGTTTGAAGAGGTGAGGGAGGTCATGGTAAAAAACGCCCTAAGGGTATTTAAAATAGTTATTTAAGGAAGATTAAAATATTTTCGAGAATTTTTTGTCTTCATTTTCTTATTCATCATTCTCCATTCACCATTCCTCATTCTTTACCCCTCACCATTGCCCGCTCTTTTATATTGTGCTATTGTGCTCTAACCTCAAACGAGGATTATTAGTTAAGGAATGACCATATATGACCGAAGATCATATTGAGAAAAATGAAGGAGATTCCCTTAGAGTCTATGAAGTGGGCTATCTTTTGCTCCCTTCCATTCCAGAAGAACAGGTTTCCCAGAATACAGAAGCAATAAAAAAGATGATTGCTGATGTTTCGGGGACTGTAATCTCTCAGGGAGATCCGCAGTTTCAAACTTTGTCTTATGAAATGACAAAGACTGTTGGCTCAAAAAATCAAGACTTTAAATCAGCTTAT
Source organism: uncultured Candidatus Saccharibacteria bacterium (assembly GCA_964509605.1). Taxonomy (GTDB): domain Bacteria; phylum Patescibacteriota; class Minisyncoccia; order Phycocordibacterales; family Zambryskibacteraceae; genus CAZDXF01. The sequence continues at coordinate 14,794 of CAZDXF010000004.1, read as the reverse complement.
TTTGGCTGGATTAAATTTGAAGCTCCTGCAGAGTCCATACCGACTTTGCACGACAACTTGAAATCTGCTGAGAACATCCTTCGTTTTCTCCTTATAAAAACAGTTCGTGAAAATACTTTTATGGGTTTGTCTAAGACTTTCACTGAAGAAAAAGATTCGTCTGAAGAGGCGACAAGCGAAGCGCCAGCTTCCGAGTCTTCTCAGGAAGATATAGACAAAAGCATAGAAGAGTTGGTAACAGAAGAATAAGCTCTTTGTGGTTGAAAAAAACTAGTTCAAAGAGTAGAGTTAGTTTAATTAAAAGAACACTAGAGAGGTTGAAAGACTTTTTCTAAACAAAAATATGTCTCCCGTTAGAAGCCGCGGTCACGGTTTCTGGAAAGGGAGAGGGGTTGTTTATAGAGTCGAATTATTAAAAATAATATATAGCAGAGTTCGTAGACCGCGACCTGCTTCTAAACGGGATGTATCTAAACAAAGCGATTCTTATAGGAAATCTTACAAGAGATCCAGAAATGAAAGCTCTTCCATCTGGAATACAAGTCACGGCTTTCTCAATTGCTACTAATAGAGTTTGGAAAGATAAAAATGGAGCTCGCCAAGAAAGCGCCGACTATCATAATATAGTCACATTTGGCAGACAGGCAGAGACAGTGGCTCAGTATCTCAAGAAAGGGAGTTCAGTCCTTGTGGAAGGAAGAATTCAAACAAGAAGTTGGGATGCTTCTGACGGAACAAAAAAATACAGAACAGAAATAGTTGCTGACAGGATTCAGTTTGGTCCAAGAAGGGAAGGCGTTTCAGCCTCTCCAGAAAGCCCTTCAAGCAAAGCCCCAGCCAAAGAAGAGTTAGATACAATTGAATATCCAGAAGAAATTAATCCTGACGATATCCCATTTTAATCCCGTTAGAAGCCACGGTCACGGCTTCTAAGCGAGGGAAAAGATTGATTATAAAATTAAATTATTAAATATAATATACAGCAGAGTTCGTAGACCGCGACCTGCTTCTAAACGGGATGAAACAAACAAGTCTTCAAAATGTAAAGCATATAGATTATAAAGATACGGAACTTATTAAAAAGTTTCTAAATCCTCACGCAAGAATTTTGTCCAGAAAAAGAACTGGAATTTCTGCGAAGCACCAAAGAATGTTGTCTTTGGCGGTAAAAAGAGCTAGATTCCTAGGTCTTTTACCTTATACTTCAAAATAATATGCGAGGTTGGCTAAAAGGAGGAATCTTTTTTGCCGTATTCCTGCTACTAATATTCTTTCTAAAGATAGTCTGCCCGTTAGATATCGGCTGTTTTGTCGATCCTTTCCTACCGCCAATATTCTCTCCTTTACTTCTAATTGAGTTTATAACTGATGCCAGGGCTTATGAGACTCTCGGCTCTCTGGAACCAGCTTTTGTTTTTATTTTCTGGGTTTTTATTGGGGGAGTGTTGGGCCAGCTTTTTGAAAAATTTAATCTTTTCAAAAAGCTCGAAGAAGACGATGAGGTAGATAGGGAAGTTAACTAGTTACTCTGTCTGTATATTCTCCAGTCTCTGTGTTTACTCTGACAATATCTCCTTCTTTTACAAATAGGGGAGTAAGAATTGTCGCCCCAGTTTCTAAGGTCACTATTTTGTTTCCTCCTTTTGCGGTATCTCCTTTAACTGCAGGTTCTGCTCCTGTTACTTTGAGTTCAACCTTAATCGGGAGCTTTGCACCAATTATCTTTTCGTCAAATACAACTGCATTTATAATAGTGTTTTCTTTTAAAAACTTTCTACCGTCTCCCAAAATTTCTTCGGGGAGAGAAAACCTTTTGCTTGGGTCATTTGGTTCGCAGAACCACCACTCTCCTTTGTTGTTGTACAAGTATTTTACTTCTTTTGAAGAAATGTCGGCTTCATCTACTTTTTCAGATACATGAAAAGACCTCTCCGAAACTTTTCCGGTTATTAAATTTTTTAATTTTGTCACATTAACAGGTTTTCTTTGTTGTTTTCTGAAGACATGAGAATCTAGAACCTCGTATGGTTCTCCGTCTAATTCTATAAATTTTCTTTCTGTGATTTCGTTGTATTGAAGCATATTTTTTTATTGAAAAACCGGCCCTGTGGGCGTTGGACCGGCTTCTCACACTGCGGTTCGGTTTATTCCTGGTCTGCACGGGTATTTTTTTGGTACTGGCGCGGAGGCAAGTTCCTATTTATACCCAACCGGGAGGCCCTTAAGAGAGTTGATGCGCGCGGGTGGCTTAGGCCCGCTAGTTCACCAACTTCTCGTCTGTTCCGAGCTTTCTGATTTTTATGAAATATCCTTCTTTTGGCTCGGAATGATCATACCCACAAAAGGGTGCTATTCGCCGAATTCGCTGAGTGCGAGTTTTGCGATTATAAGATATAAGCTTTATTTTTTCAACTACTGACTTTTTAGTTTTTCTCGAATTTCTTTTAGTAGGGAATCGGAGGTTTTTTTATTTTCTTTCAAAAATTGTCTTGTCGCATCATATCCTCTGCCCAGCTTCATTTCTCCCGCAGAATATGAAGATCCAGATTTTTGAATTATGCCAAATTTTTCTCCCAAAGCGATTATTTCTCCTTCTCTTGAAATTCCTTCGTTATACATTAGGTCAAATTCTGTCTGCTTAAATGGAGCAGCGACTTTGTTTTTTACCACTTTAACGCGCACTCTTCCTCCCACAACTTCATCACCTTTTTTTATTTGGGCAATCCTTCTTATATCCAAACGAACTGATGTGTAAAATTTGAGAGCTTTTCCGCCGGGGGTTGTTTCTGGATTACCAAACATCACCCCTATTTGCATTCTGATTTGGTTAATAAAGATGACAATTGTTTTTGATCGAGCAACAATAGCTGTTAGTTTTCTAAGAGCTTGGCTCATTAGGCGAGCTTGTTTGCCAACATGGTGCGCCCCCATATCACCCTCAATTTCATCTTTTGGAGTAAGGGCCGCTACCGAGTCTACGACAATAACATCCATTTTGCCCGATCTTACGAGACTTTCTGTTATTTCAAGAGCCTGTTCTCCTGTATCGGGTTGAGAGATTAGAAGTTCGTCTATTTTGACTCCGAGTTTTTTTGCGTATTCAGGGTCCATAGCGTGTTCAGCGTCTATAAAAGCGCAAATTCCTCCGGTTTTTTGCGCCTCAGCTATTGCGTGAAGCGCCAAGGTTGTTTTTCCTGAAGATTCTGGACCAAATATTTCAATTATTCTCCCGCGAGGAAAACCACCTACCCCAAGAGCAGAATCCAAGCCGATTGATCCGGTGGGCACAACATTTACATCCACTTTCGGTTTCTCACCCAATTTCATTATTGCCTCTTCTCCAAACTTTGTTTTTATTTGTCGCAAAGTTTCCTCTATGTTTTTTTGAGAATCCTTGGTCTCTGTTTTTTGTTTTTTACTCATTTTTTAAAAATTTTCTTCTAATTTTTTTACATTCGCTTCTTCCTCAGACATTTCTTCTTTTTCTTCTACGACATCTTCAACAATTTCTTCCATCGGAGCATCGTATACAATTTCTATTAAATTGTCTTTTTGCCTTCGGAACCTATCTTCTGTGGTGAGCTTGATTATATTATAGCCCGGTTTGGCTATCAATTTTTCGCTAAAATAACCCTCGTCATCTATGAATATTTGCCTATCGTTTAGCTTAATAAAGGCTATGTTTCTAGCTTTTCCTCGGACTTCAATTTCTGGGGTCGTTATAACAGAACCATTTTGCGGACTCTCTATCTCTATTGATGGCCCAGCTATCAAATTTCTGGCTTGGAAAAAGCCATACACAACTATAGATAAGAGGAGGATAAAAAATATTGCCGTATTTATAGACTTTCTAGGATTGTAATTCATCCTTGTTTTCTTGCTCTACTCCCGCTGTTTCAGAATCATTTTTCATTAAGACCTCTCTTGGTTTTGAGCCAGACCCAGGTCCCACAACACCTCTTTCTTCCAGCATATCCATTAGTCTCGCGGCTCTTGCATATCCAACACCAAGTTTCCTTTGTAGATACGAAGTAGAAGCTTTTCCAGCACGCATCACTTCTTCTCTGGCGTCTTCGTACAGGTCATCACTGTCATCATCTTCAAAATTGCTTTCAAATATAGAATTTTTCGAACTCTCTTGTGAAAAATCTATTTCAGATGGAGCTTCAGATTCGTAGTTTTGTGTTAGGTATTTGACGAGTTTTTTAACTTCATTTTCTGAAATAAAGGCAGACTGGATTCTTTGCGGTTTGGACATTTCTCCAGACATATATAGCATATCTCCCGCTCCCAAGAGCTTTTCTGCACCAGCCATATCAAGAATTGTTCTAGAGTCCACTTGAGATGCGACTTGAAGTGCGATTCTAGAAGGGATGTTGGCTTTAATAAGGCCGGTTATGACATTTACAGAAGGTCTTTGGGTAGAAAGAACAAGATGAATTCCGACAGCCCTACTCATCTGTGCCAAACGCACTATCGCAGATTCAAGTTCTCTTGGGTATGCCTGCATTATATCTGCCAGTTCGTCTATTATTATCACGAAGTAAGGCATTGTTTCTGGAAGTTCTTCCGGATCTCCTCCACTTTCTCTCATTTTTTTAAGTTCCGGTTCAAGTATGTTTTTGTGATACGAGTCTATATCTCTTACAGAGTGTTCTTCCAAGACATCGTATCTTCTGTCCATTTCCTTCGCGCACCACTTGAGCGCCAAGATCGCTTTTTTTGCATCAGTTATTACTGGAGTTAAAAGATGGGGAATATTGTTGTAAAGAGTGAGCTCTACTCTCTTGGGGTCAATCATTATAAATTTCAAATTTTCTGGCGGATTGCGGAAAAGTAGGGAAGTGATGAGCGAGTGTATGGTCACTGACTTTCCAGAGCCGGTCGCTCCAGCAATCAGAAGGTGAGGCATTTTTGCAATATTTGCGAATCTAATATTTCCAGAAATATCTTTTCCGAGCGCCACCAAAAGCTCTTTATCAGATGATTTGAACTCATTTTCAGCGAGAAGCGTTCCAAGACCAACAGTTGTTTTAGTGCTATTCGGCATTTCAATACCAACCAAAGATTTTCCTGGTATCGGTGCTTCTATTCTCACAGGGTGAGCCGCCAAAGCAAGCTCCAAGTTGTTTTGAAGTCCTAAAATTTTTGAAAGTTTTACACCTTCGGCCGGTTTCAGAGCGTATCGAGTAACGGACGGACCTATAGAAACTTCATCCATCTCAACCGCAATGCCAAAATTTTGCAAAGTTCTTTTTATAATATTTGCATTTGCTTTTATATCTCCAACACCGGGCGTGCCTCTGTCTCGCTCAAGTAAGGATAGTGGGGGAGGGGTAAACTCACCCATTGAAAGAGTTTTTGCTTTATAAGAAATAAAATCTTCGTCTTTTTTTCCCAAAATCTTTTTTATCGGACTTGGTTTTTCAGTCCCTTCTTCATCCATTTCCTCCTCCTCAGCCACCTCTTCAGGTTGTGCAACTTCTTTTACTTTCACTTCCACCTCTTCATCTTTTTCTTTCCTCTTGAGTATTTTTTTGAGATAAAGAAGCAGATCAATCCTAAGAGTCGCGTCAAACGCAATTAGAAATGAAATCACCACTAGAGCCAAAAGTATTATGCTTCCAGCGTAGACATCAAACATCTTGATTATAGGAGTACTTACCCACCTACCAATAACCCCACCTCTACTATCTGTGAATATTTCTATCAAGCCGAGAGAAGAAAAAAATAAAACAATACTTCCAAATATTTGAGTGCCAGCGAACCTTTTTTCAAGGTCTCTGAAAAACGATATTGAAAGAGCCAAAAAGAGGGCGGGTATCAAAAAATATCCCCAACCAAAAAGGGTATGAAAAAAATCAAAAGTTATTCTTCCTACCACTCCAGCTATACCAAAAACCGAAAGTATAAAAAATATGCTTATTACGAAAAAGAGTGTTGCCAGTACCCCCTGAACAGTCTCTTCTCTCAAGTGCTCAAAAAAACCTCCCAACCCTCGGCTTTCCGATTTTTTACTTTTTCTGCCCATATTTTTATTTTATACGAATATCATATCACAGAGACCGTTTCCAAATGTTTTAAAGTGTTAAAAAACCCTTGTTTTTAGCTTTAAAAATCTGGTCCTAAACAAAGGGACAAAAAATTTTGTCTTTTTATTTAGGCACTTGATTTATTTTAAAGGACATGATATCATAAAGGACGAGTATAAAGGACACTAAAAGACACATAAATTTGGTATTTTTATAAAAGACAAACTTTATGGACAATAAAGAACAAAAAGCCAAAGAAGCTGGCTTGGTATCACAGGAAAACACAAACAACTCTTTAATTAAGGGAGATTTTGATATATCTAACTTTTTTAAAAAGGACAAAAATTTTATTCTGTTTCATAAAAAGGTAGAAAAACTTATATCTGCCATTTATCTAATTACAAATTTTCTTGACGATAAAGAATCTTTAAAGTGGAAAATTAGAGAAAGAGGTTCTAAATTGTTGGAAACCAGTGTCTCTTTCAAAAGCTCTTCTTTTTCTCAAAAAGACAATTCTGGAGATAAAATAAGAGAAATCGTTTTAGAAATTGTCTCTCACTTAGAAGTTGCTATGTTTGCAAATCTCATTTCACCAATGAACTTTTCTATCTTAAAACGCGAATTTTACTTGGCATTAGAGGTGTTGAAAGATATTGAAAATAAATCAAAACAAAACGGTGCATCTTTCTCAAAAGATTTTTTTGTAGAAGAAAATTCTTTTGGCAAAGAAGAAAGCAGAGAAAATATCTCAAGGACAAATTCAATCGGAGCTGTAAAAGACATTTCTTCCCAGAAAGAAGAAAAACCTTTTTCTTCACTTCAGCAGATTAAAAAACCAGCTCCATTAAAAGAATTTAGTTCTGTGTCTGTAAAGAAAAATCAGAGAAAAAGCGTGATAATCAACCTTTTAAAAAGGAAAAAAGAGGTAATGATAAAAGACATTGTTGGTCTAATAGATAATTGTAGCGAGAAAACTATACAAAGAGAGCTCCTTTCCCTTGTTGATGAAGGTGTTTTGAAGAAAAGCGGGGAGAGGCGATGGACAAAATACAGCTTGGTTAACTAATCAAATTTTGACTTTTGTGAATATTTTGTATATTCTTACCAGCAATCATTTGGCTGAGAAGGCCAATTTGAGGTTATCCACACGGTTCTTTTGTTCTGAGGCAAGTTAGGCATTATAATGAATTCGTGCGTGATTTGGCTCGTATTCTATCGGCCTATTCGCGTAAGCTTTCTATATTCTGTTCGTCTCAAAAGACTGAACCGCTGTATGGTCAGGACCTTGACAACTTCATAGGATCAAAAGGCTGGCGCTCCTTTCAAAAAGCGCTCTCACCGAACTCTGTTTTTACGGACATTGTTGAAACTCTTTAATTCCCACAAGCTTACCAACTCTCTTCTCGTGTCGAGGTCTTCGTTTGTTTTTAAAACTTGCGGAGCAATTGAGGCGGGGAGTTGAATGAAATTATTAGAAGAAAATTATTATTAAATTTTATTTTTAATCACCCTCCCGGAAGGGAGGCACTGCGCCACCTCTCCACCCTTAAAAGTAATTGGGGTGGCGTCGTTTAAAAGAAATTATTCATTTATGAAAAAAGTTTTAGCAAGCGTTCTCGGTTTGGCTATGTTGGCTACAGTAGCAGCTCCGGCTGGTGCTCAGACAACAGCTGAACTTCAGGCGCAAATTAATAGCTTGCTCGCAACTATCGCACAGTTGCAAGCTCAGCTCGCAGGTCAGACTGGCGGTTCAATGGGAGGTCACATGTACAATGTTGACCTTACTATTGGTTCAACCGGCGCTGATGTTGTGGCTCTTCAACAGGCTCTCGTTGCAGGTGGTTACCTTACAATGCCAGCAGGTGTAGCATACGGTTACTTTGGTCCTTTGACCCAAGCAGCAGTTGCAGCATGGCAGGCAGCTAATGGTATCGCTCCAGCAGCTGGATACTTCGGACCAATCTCTCGCGCAAAGATGAACTCTATGGCGGGAACTGGAACAGGCACTGGTACTGGAACAGGTACTGGCACAGGAACTGGAATCACCACTCCTGGAGTTGAAGGTATCTTGACAGTTACAAAGAACCCAACACCTAGCTCAGGTGCAACCTTGAGAGAGGGAGACACAATGAAGTCAGTTTTGGGTCTCAAAGTTGAAGCTAAGAACTCTGACCTTTCAGTTCAGAGAATAAAGCTCAACCTTGGTTCAAACACATCAATCTACACAAAAATCTTCTCAAGAGTTTACCTCTTGGATGGTTCTACAGTAGTTGCTCAATTGGACTTGAACTCAGGAACAGTCTTCAAGGAAGGATCAGACCACTTTGTACAGGTTACTGGATTTAACTGGGTAGTGCCTAAAAACACAACTAAAGTTCTAACAGTTGCCTTCGATGTCTTCAATGTTGTTAAGGCCGCTGATCAGGGTTCAAAGACAATTACTCTTCCAGTAAACGGCGTTCGCGCACTTGACGGAGCAGGAATTGATCAACAGAGCCCAAGCTCTTCATTCTCAAACAGCGTAACCATTTCAGGTTCATTGGTTGACAATGCTTCTTTGATCGTTTCATTGGCTACAAACAGCCCTGAAGCAAGAGAAGTTATTGCTGATCAGAATACTGATGAGGATGAATACGATGAGCTCACAGTTGGAATGATTCAGTTCAAGGCAGAAAAAGATGATGTTACTGTAACAGACGCTTCTCTCTCTATTACAAGAGGTGGAGATACTTCAACAGCTACATCAACTACAGCTTACCTTTATGACGGTTCAACCCTCATAGGTTCAGCTACTGTTAACGGTACATCTGCTACAGCAATGACCGCTACATTTACTGACATTGACTGGACAATTGCTCGCGATACCACAAAGACCCTTACTGTTAAACTTGACATTAAGGATGCTGGTGGTTCTGCAACAACATTCACAGTTGCTATGACAGGTTCATCTCAGACAGCAGAGAACTCACAAGGTTCAACTGTTACTCCGAGCGGATCTGCAACTTCAGAAGCTGTGACTGTAAGAAATGTTGGTCCTGAAATCTCACTCTTGTCTAAGACAATGAGTAAGAGCCAGATTGGAGGAGGTGATGTTTCAACATCAACTGCTCTAGCAGGATTCACTCTTAGAGTAAAAGCAGTAGGAGGTGATGTTATGTTCGGAAGTGCAGCGTCTACAACCTATCCAATGGTTACAAACGCTGTTCTCGGACCTTCATTCATCATCTACAGAGGTGGAGCTTCAGCTGCAACTAGCGGCGCTTCAACAACCTCAATTACAGTTCCTGGTTCAGGAGTTGTAACAGCAGGTTTGACAAACAGCTTCACATTGCAAGAAGGTAATTCAGTTGACATCCCTGTTTCATTCCTCTTTGAAGGAAGAACAACAGCTGGTGCTCTTATCACAACTGGTTCATATGCAACCGGTCTTGAGAGAATCAACTGGGTAGCCGCAGGAACTCAGCAGACTTCAACCTTCATGTCTGGAAAGACAAGCTGGAGGACTTCAGAGGTCTCAATGCCGTAATCTCGTAAGAGATACGACAAATCCAAAGCCCGCTTTAACGGGACACGGATAAACAAAACCCCCTCGCCATTGGCGAGGGGGTTTTGTTTTGGTTAAAAATATTTTAGGTGTAAAATAATTTCAATGCTTCAATATTTTGATAAAACATTTTTTAAATTTCTAGCCGGTTTTTTGGCAATTTTGATAATTACTTTTGTGACCATATATTTTGTGGATAAAATAGAAGAAACGCCAGAGCCAGACACAGATGTTTATGTAAATGGGGAAATCTTTCAATCTCCCAAACAAAACTAACTAAAAACTGATTTTATTTGACAGTAATTTTTTTGATGATAATTTCTATTTAGAACCCTGACAAGGAGAGCTCATGTGGTTGCTTAAGTTTCAGGCCAGATGGCTTGAGAGTCATGCTGAGAGTGGAGAAGACGGCAAGTGGCGCTGTAAGAAGACTGGAACCACGATCATGTCCGACTGGGTCAAAGCGGGGGAGGGAGCGCAGGCCCTAATTGGCTTGAAGTCTCTGTCCATGATCACGATCCTTCGCTGTCCAGGTTGCTCTGCCGACGATCTCGCAAGTCTGCTTGATGCAGCAAAATCCGCCTCTTCCGATGATCTGGAGAGGTGGGAGTAAGAATTGCCCCCGCACTTGGTGCGGGGGCGCTTTCTTGACATAGTTTGTATTTTTATTAGTATGTAGAGCGTAAAAGGCCGGAGAAAACAGGTGACTAGTAATAAGTATACAGCTGTCAGCTGACAGCAGTGAGAAAATTTATTTCTAGACATAAATCCTGTCGAGGTCGAGCTCGCGAAATTTTTGTTTTGCGGGTCTCAACTCCACTCCGCTCACAAAGGCGGACCTTTTATTTTATAAGCTAAAAACCAAGAGCTAAATAATATGGCAATAACAAAAGATAAGAAGAAAGAAATTGTCGCTAAACTAGACGACGCTTTCAAAACAGCAAAATCTTTGGTTTTTGTAAACTTCCACGGCCTCTCTGTTGCTACCGCAAATGAAATGAGAAGAGCTTTGAGATCGGCAAAGGTTAAATATTTTGTCGCAAAAAAGAACCTCATAAATTTGTCTGCGGGAAAGACCGGGTTGGAGGGCTCTATGCCGGAGCTTCCTGGCGAAATAGCTCTTGCGTGGGGCGATGATGTGATTGCACCAGCAAGAGAAGTCTACGAATTCCAGAAGAAAAATCCTGACAATTTAAAAATTGTTGGAGGGGTTTTTGAAGGTAAGTTTATGAATCAGTCGGAAATGATGGAGATAGCAAGCATTCCTGCTTTGCCAGTGCTCCATGGTAAATTTGTGAATATCATAAATAGTCCGATTCAGCGTTTTGTTATCGGATTAAATGAGATAGCGAAGACAAGATAAATTATCAATTTTCAATTCTAAATTTTCATTGAATTTTTAATGAATCATTGGTTGGAAATTAAAAATTAGAAATTAAAAATTAATTAAAAAATATGACAGACGAAACAAATGCACAGGCAGTTCCAGCGGAAGAAAAAGCTGAAACGACTCCTGAAGTTAAAGAGGAAAAATCTGCTGATGTAGAAGTTCCTGCTAAATTCAAAAAGATTGTTGAAGAAATAGAAGGCATGTCCGTTCTTGATTTGAACGAACTCGTAAAGGTTTTTGAAAATAAATTTGGTGTTTCTGCTACCGCTGTTGCGGTTGCCGGCCCATCTGCCGGAGCTCTAGCAGGGGAGGAAGCAAAAGACACAATGAATGTTGAGCTCGCTGATGGAGGAGCAAACAAAATTGCAGTTATCAAGGTTGTGAAAGAAGTTTTGGGCCTTGGGCTTAAAGAGGCAAAAGATCTTGTAGACGGCGCTCCTGCAATGCTTAAAACTGATATGAAAAAAGAGGAAGCAGAAGAGCTGAAGAAGAAGATAGAAGAGGCGGGTGGTAAAGTTGCTTTCAAGTAATTAGTAATTAGTAGACAGAAAATAGGAAAAAACACCAAAAAATCCGCAAAAATGCGGATTTTTTGGTGTAAAAATTACAAATTTTGACTCCTTGCGAAAATGGTCGGCTTGGTACAATATTGAGATATGGAAACCCTAAGCAAACTCTTCGGAAGCGCTGTAAAAGTAAAGGTTCTAAAACTTTTTCTCTTCAACGCCGACACTCCTTTTGATTTGAATCAGATCGCAGACAGGATAAAAGAAAATTCTTCAAAGGCCAGAAGAGAAATATCCGTTCTGGAGAAAATCAAAATATTAAAGAGAAGAACTTTTTATAAGCAGATAACAAAAAAGGTCAGAGGAAAAAAAGAACACAGGAAAATAAAGACATCAGGGTGGATTTTAAATGAAAATTTTGAGTATCTTATACCACTCCAGACTTTTATGGTGACGATGAATCATCTTGGTCCAAAAGATATTGTTCGCAAATTTTCAAAGGCGGGTAATATAAAACTCATAATAATTTCCGGAGTTTTCATACAAGAGCCGGAAAGTAGGGTGGACATTCTAATTGTTGGAGATCAGATGAAAAAAGGGCTTATGGAATCAATGATTAAAACCATTGAAGCGGAGATGGGTAAGGAAATTAGATATGCAATATTTGAAACACCAGATTTTCAATACAGACTAGGGCTTTATGACAAACTTGTTAGAGAGATAATGGATTCTCCGCACGAAAAAATATTGAATAAACTCGGAATATAAGAAAAAGCTGGTTTTTACCGGTTTTTTCTTATCCACAAAGACATTTTTAACCCCAAAAACCCATAAAACACAATGGTATAATACTTTCAGGGCACATTGTGTTTAATTAGAAACCCGATAGGTCATTTATTAGTATTAATGCGCTTTGCGCAATGCGGTCTTAACCGCAGTTAGATATCATGATGATTAACACATGGAGAGATGTATTAACAGCATCTTTTCAAGATCTTTGGGTGGGAGTGATGCAATTCGTTCCTAGCCTTATTGTTGCAATAATAATTTTTGTTTTAGGATGGATCGTTGGAACAATAGTAGGCAGAGGAATTCATCAACTTTTCCGCTCGATCCGTGTTGACGAAGCTCTTAAAAAGACCGGTGCTGATGAAATGATGCATCGCGGAGGTTTGAGCTTAAACTCCGGAGCTTTTGTTGGCGGTCTCGTAAAATGGTTTATTATAATCGTTTTCCTTATAGCATCTTTTGATGTTTTGGGACTCAATCAGGTAAACCTCTTCCTCAGGGAAGTAGTCCTAACTTACTTGCCAAGAGTAATCGTAGCAGTTTTGGTGCTCTTGGTTGGAGGTGTGTTGGGAGATGTGATGCAGAGAGTTGTTTCAGCTTCTGCAAGAGCAGCAGAGATTCGCTCAGCTTCAATGCTTGGCGCTATTACAAGATGGTCAATTTGGATTTTTGCTTTTCTTGTAGCCCTAACTCATCTTGGGGTAGCAGCAGCATTTAGCCAGACTTTGTTTACCGGATTTGTAATCGCTCTCTCTCTTGCGATCGGACTTTCGTTCGGTCTTGGGGGACAGCAGGCGGCATCTGAATTTATTGCCAAAATGAGAGACGAAATGTCAGACAGGAAATAAAAAGTCTCTTTCTACTCAACAAAACCCCTCCCGGCTTGCCGGGAGGGGTTTTGTCTTTATTTTTCCACAGTTTTTCCAACCTTTTAGATATTTGACACGCTTTAATATATGGCTATACTATACCTCTGTCTATATGACCAATATTTTTCAACTTTCAAAGCGGAAACGGTAAGCGCCTTTTAAATCGTGCTACCTAGGAACCGCTTTGAGAAAGCGGATTTTTTTTAAAAAAACTCTGTTGAAAATTGGTTGATATAGAAGTTCGTTGACAATTGAATGCTTACCACTGTTCGTTTCTCTAACGAGGGTCTTCGTGCAGGAGGTAAGCGCAGGTAAGTAAAAAAAGCAAAAAATTGTTATGTGAATTGATTTCATATAACAGAATGAATAAAAAAATTTCCGCACATTGTGCGGAAATGCGGTCTTTACATTTCCTAATGGAATATGTAAGGGCATATGGTGGATGCCTTGGCTCTAAAAGGCGATGAAGGACGTGGCGTGGCTGCGATAAGCTTCGGGGAGGTGCCTAGCAACCTTTGATCCGGAGATTTCCGAATGGGGAAACCCTTCTGACTTTTGTCAGGAATGCAGGACTAGACGCCTGCAAGCGCACCCAGGGAAGTAAAACATTTCAGTACCTGGAGGAAAAGAAACCAATTAGTATTTCCTTAGTAGCGGCGAGCGAAAAGGAAGAAGCCCAAACCCGCCTCCGTTCTTTGCTTCGCAAAGAACTTCGGAACGGGCGAGCTCGACATTTATTTGTCGAGCTTCGCCCACCAAAGCTTATGCTGGGAAGCAATGAGCGTAGGTGGGGGTTGTAAGGCATTGACTTCGCTTTTATAGCGAGAAAAGTTACAAAGTGTTTGGTTAACAGAATCTGCTGGAAAGCAGAACCCTAGAGGGCAATCGTCCCGTATGTGAAAATCAAACATCTTTTCTGTCAATGTTCTTGAGTACCTCGAGACACGAATGGCTCGGGGGAATCTGCCGGAACTAACCGGTAAGGCTAAATACTTTTAGAGACCGATAGTGAACTAGTACCGTGAGGGAAAGGTGAAAAGCAGCCCGGTGAGGGCGGTGAAATAGACCTGAAACCATATGTCTACAAGGAGTCGGAGCGGGCGCTTGCGTCCGCCACGGCGTGCCTATTGAAGAATGAGCCAACGAGTTCTAGCATGTTGCGAGGCTAAGCCCGAGAGGGTGGAGTCACAGGGAAACCGAGTGTGAATAGCGCGACTAAGTAGTATGCTAGAGACCCGAAGCCAAGTGAGCTTGCCATGAGCAGGGTGAACTGTGCAGAAATGCACAGGGAGGCCCGAACCGTTGAGCCGTGCAATACTCTCGGATGACTTGTGGTAAGAAGTGAAAAGCTAATCGAACTTGGTAATAGCTGGTTCTCTCCGAAAGAGCTTTTGGGTTCGCGTCAGATGTTCCTCAGAGGGGTAGAGCACTGGAAGGTTTAGACAGGGAGAAATCTCGCTAAACCTATCAAACTCCGAATACTCTGAGTAAATAATCTGGCAGTTAGACTGCGGGGGCTAAGCTCCGTTGGTCAAAAGGGAAACAGCCCAGATCTCTATTTAAGGTCCCTAAATCATAGCTAAGTGCACTTAAGGTGGTGAAATTTCTCTGACACTGAGGAGGTTGGCTTAGAAGCAGCCATCCTTTAAAGAAAGCGTAACAGC
>CAZDXF010000003.1:50557-53032 GCA_964509605.1 uncultured Candidatus Saccharibacteria bacterium | reverse complement strand
ATCGACCCTCTGAGAGGCGAAGCTAACGCGTTAAGCGATCCGCCTGGGTAGTACGGCCGCAAGGCTAAAACTCAAAGGAATAGACGGGGACTTGCACAAGCAGTGGATTATGTGGTTTAATTCGATGATAAACGAAAAACCTTACCAAGGTTAGAAATCCTGTCGAATCCATCTGGAAACAGATGGAGTCCGCAAGGACGGCAGGACAGGTGATGCATGGCCGTCGTCAGTTCGTGATTTGAGTTGTTCCCTTCAGTGGGGTAACGAACGCAACCCTCGTTGTCTGTTACAAGTGTCAGGCGAGACTGCCCCCTTTCGGGGGAGGAAGGTGAGGATGACGCCAGGTCAGCATGTCCCTCTGATACCTTGGGCTACACACATAATACAATCGCCGCTACAACGGGTCGCGACGGGGTAACCCTGAGCTAATCCTAAGAAAAGCGGCGCCAGTTCGGATTGGGGGCTGAAACTCGACCCCATGAAGCCGGAATTGCTAGTAATCGCGGGTCAGCTATACCGCGGTGAATACGTTCTCAAGTCTTGTACTCAGAATTAAATGCGCCGGGCAGTGATATTGGCGAGGAAGTTAAAATCTTCTTTGCGCGCAAGCGTTATAGCCGAAGGACAGGTCCTCAGGAGTGATCCGTGGACTGAAGGGTCCGATGTGGCAAAAAACAGCCTTTTATAAAAAAGCAAAAAGCCGACCTTTGCGGTGAGTCAAAGGGAAGGTTTTAAATAAAATTGCTAAAGGATGTTTGGAAGCGTCTCTATCATGACCCCGGGAGATCTCTTGTGTTAATGGAAAATTATGCACAAGAGAAGTCAGCTGCGTCGTAGTACTATGCGTCAACTTAAACTATAATTTAAGTATGTATGGGAAGGACAAAACCAATAGTTTCAGATGATTATATTGTTGGGATTACTGATGGAGAGGGGTGTTTTTATGTAAATGTTTCAGAATCTTCTGCTTATCGTAGCGGGTTTCTGATACAGCTTCACTTTCACCTTAAACTTCAGGCACGGGATGAGAAGCTTCTTTGGAAAATTCGCGATACCTTAGGGTGTGGCAATGTTTATTTTCAAAAAGAGCTTCGTAAAAATCATACTCAGTGTTATCGATACACAGTAAATTCTCAAAAAGATATTTTCGAAAAATTAATTCCTTTTTTCGAGAAAAATCCACTTCAGACGGCTTCTAAACAAGCAAGTTTCAAAAAATTTCGTGAGATTGCTTGTTTGGTTAAGCAAAAGAAACACTTAACAAAAAAAGGTGTTCAGATGATAAGGATTTTGAAAGAGGGAATGAATCAAAAAACTTTTGGACTCGCGTAGTGCGGGAAAACCGCTCGCTACGTGGGGATTCGCAACTTTCCAGAAAGCGAAATCCGCCCGTCAACTCAAGGGAGTTGGGAGTACCCGAAGTCCTGCCTCGTGCGGGCCTAAGGTAAGCTCAATGACAGGGAGTAAGTCGTAACAAGGCACGGGTAGCGGAAGCTGCTCGTGGAGTAATTCAAGTGAAAACCGTCCGTCTCGTTTCGACGAGCCGTGACTTAGGGAGTCGATATTGTGAATCTCGATCGAGTTCGCAATGGACAATTGTTGTAGTCTTTAAAACAACATGACAGCCGGAAAGACGGCTGGAACGGAACAAAATAGAGAATGGTACCCGCCCCTCGCATTACTGCGAGGGGCGGGCTTGTTTTGACAAAAAATATTTTTGTGATATTATTCTTTTCAGAAATTCAGACAATCACTTCTCAAGGAGGTGTGTGTGAACGAGTACAACGGTGTCGGTGCTGGACAGGGGAGGGATCCTCGCGATGTGAGCCATGACGGTGTCGTGGCGGGTTCTCTCGGAGTTTTCATCCTCTTGGCTGGTGCGATTGTTCTCACCAGCTGGGCGGTGAAGCTCGTCAGGGAGAACTTTCCCTTCTAGCCCCTGACCGAGTGGTTCAAGGCGACTCTTGCGAGTCGCCTTTTTCGTGGCTGGATAAAGCCGTATTTACCAGATTGACTTTTCTATTTAAAGGTGATATAATTGACATTGGATTGAACCTCAACTTCTTCAAGGAGGAAAGCGTGAGAAGCTTCCCCGTAGGTGAGCCCATTCGGGGCTCGGAGTTCCCCCTCTTCCGTCCAGAGGAGGAAAAGGAGAGGCGGCGGGACACCGCTCGCCTCATCCTCGTCGCGGTTCTGTTCGTCCTTGCCCACATCACGTGGTAGAGGCCGAGCGGAGAGCAAGGGGGAAGACCCCTTGCGAGACCGGTACCCATAGCGGGGGTGCCGGTCTGTTTTTTTGCGTTTGTAGAAAAAGACCTTTTTTGCTATATTTCCACTTACTTTATCGTTTAAGTTTATAGTTTGTAATTTATTAATTTTTGAGTGCGCGATTAGCTCAGGTGGTTAGAGCGCGTCACTGATAATGACGAGGTCCCAGGTTCAACTCCTGGATCGCGCACTCAGAAATTAAGCAAT
>CAZDXF010000003.1:7315-50457 GCA_964509605.1 uncultured Candidatus Saccharibacteria bacterium | reverse complement strand
TTTATTTTAGTTTTCGTATATCAGGCCCAGGTTTTTACCCGTCTCGGGCGGGCAACTCCTGGATCGCGCACTCAGAAATTAAGCAATTTTATTTTAGTTTTCGTATATCAGGCCCAGGTTTTTACCCGTCTCGGGCGGGCAATTTCTATTAAGCAAGAGCGATTCTTTAGTGTATAATTGAACCCATAAAATTTTTAAATTATGTCAAAAAACAGAATTGTATTTAGTATTGGTTTGCTTCTCATTTTTATAACTATATTCAACGGCCCACCGCTATGGTTTAAATGGGCAATAGTTTTCTTTACTGGCGTTGTTTTGGTCGCAATATCTCTAAGCGTTTCAGTCAGCAGGAGGTCCATTGCAAACAAAGAAATCACAGTGACAAATGAAAAACCGATAGAGGTTGTAGATGCTGTCGCCACGACACCAGAAGAGGTTTCTAAAACAGAGCAATAAAAATGCAGAAAGGAGCAGTAATTTTTTGGATACTTATAGTCATCGTTGCTCTTTTTTCACTTTCATATTTTTTTGCTCCAAACATTTTTAGCACTACTTATGAATTAAAGTCGGCCAAGCTCGAAGCAGAAGGAGAGAGTAATACAGCGCAAAAAGAAGAGCGCTTCGTCGCCACCCACATCAAAACTCCGGAGCCGGTAAAAGGAGTTTATATGACAAGCTGGGTCGCAGGCACTCCTTCTCTGAGATCAAAAATCGTGCATCTCATTTCTGACACAGAGCTAAACAGCGTGGTTGTTGATATAAAAGATGATACGGGCAGGGTTTCTTACGAAGTTTCCGATCCAGAGCTTAAAAAAATTGGTTCTGAAGAAATTCGCATCAGGGATCTAAGGGATATGATTGCAATGTTTCATCGCTCAGATGTCTATGTCATAGGGCGTATCGCTGTTTTTCAAGATCCATATATGGTGCGTACAAATCCAGATGTGGCGGTCAAAAAAGCTTCAGACGGAGCCGTTTGGCGCGATAGAAAGGGCCTTACTTGGGTAGATCCGAGCAACAAGGAGTATTGGGAATATATGGTTAGACTTGCAAAAGATGCATATTCACAAGGGTTTGATGAAATTCAATTTGACTACATTCGTTTTCCTTCAGATGGAAATATGCAAGATATTTTTTATCCGTCTAGCGAAGGAAAAGTAAAATCTGAAATTATAAAAGAATTTTTTGCCTATCTTTCAAAAGAACTTAGACCGGAAGGGATTCCAATTTCTGCCGATTTGTTTGGTATGACCACCACAAATTTTGATGATTTGGGAATAGGACAGATTCTTGAAAACGCATTTCCATATTTTGATTATATTTCTCCTATGGTGTATCCATCTCACTATCCGTCTGGATTTTATGGACACGCTGATGTAAACAAAGTCCCTTATGAAGTTGTAAAAATTTCTATGGACAGAGCGGTAGAGAGGTTAAAAATTTATAACGATACGGTCGCCTCTACGACAGTCCAACTTCGTCCGTGGCTTCAGGACAATGACTATCCGGTCAAATATACTCCGGAAATGGTTCGTGCCCAGATAAAAGCAACATACGATTCCGGCCTCACATCTTGGCTCCTTTGGGACGCAGGCAATACTTATACTAGGGAAGCGTTGTTGGATAAGTAAAATATATTTGACTCGTACTAATTTTAATTGTAGTATCTTTCTGGAACAATTTGATTTTTTCTCACCTACTTAAGCCCGAGGAGATTGAAATGTCGGATCTTTTGGCCGAGCTCAATCGGCGTTTCGTCCCCGCCTTCATGAAGCGTCAGGAATCACTGGACGAGGAGGCTCGCAGGATCATCGCTCGAATCCCCAAGCTTCTCCAGAAGGCAGCGGATGCTGGAGAAACGGAATGCAAAGTTTTCGACTCGCCTTCATTTCATGGCGATGATCCAATCTCTCTCGCGATCAGGGAATGGGCTCAGTCGCAAGGATTGAGCGTCCGATCAGGAATCAGAGAGTTAAATAGCAAAACCACCCCGCTTATCCTTTATGGATGGGCCAAAGTGTAGGGTGATGTAGGGGCGGCGCATTTCTTGGCCGCCTTTTGTTTTGGATAAAGTTTGTTAGGATTGCCACATGCAATACACGATAGGAATGTTCAAAAATAAAAAAATTACTGTAATGGGGCTCGGGCTTTTGGGTCGCGGAGTTGGTGATGTCGCATTTCTAGCAGAAGAAGGGGCGGATCTTATTGTTACAGATTTAAAGACTAAGTCACAACTGATGGAGAGCTTAGAAAAATTAAAGAAATTTAAAAATATTAAATACACGCTCGGCAAGCATGATTTTAAGGACTTTGAAAACAGAGATTTCATCTTAAAATCGGCGGGCGTGCCGATTGAATCGCCTTATATAAAACACGCTTCAAATAATAAGGTACCTGTTTTTATGAGCACTGCTTTGTTTGCAAAACTAACTCCAGCCAAAGTCATCGGAATTACTGGCACCAGAGGAAAAACGACGGTGACTCAGATGGTTTATCATATTTTGAGAAAAAATTATTCCAAGACTAATAGTAAAGTCTATATAGGTGGAAATATTCAGGGTATGGCAACTTTGCCACTTATCAGGGAGACGAAGAAGGGCGATTTAGTCGTTTTAGAACTTGATTCTTGGCAACTACAGGGGTTTGGGGACTTAAAAATTTCTCCGGAAATTTCAGTTTTTACGACTTTTATGCCCGACCACTTAAATTATTATAAAGGTGATTTGAAAGTGTATTTTTTGGATAAGTTAAATATTTTTAAGTATCAAAAAAACAAAGATATTGCTGTCGCTGGTGAACAACTTTGCAGATTACCGTCATTTTTCACCAGACTCTTGCCAAAGCACACCAGATTTTTTGATCAAAATATTTTGCCAAAAAAAGTTGAGTTGAAAATTCCTGGGGATCACAATTTATATAATGCCAGCCTGGCTTTTGCCGTAGCAAGAAAACTCAAAGTTCCCATAAGAACAATTGTTGAATCTCTCAATTCTTTTTCCGGAGTGCCGGGCAGATTAGAAAAACTCAAAACATTTCGCGGTATTTCAATTTATAACGACACTACCGCCACGACCCCAAATGCCCTAGTTTCAGCGCTAAGTGCTTTAGGCGTGCAAAAAAACATAGTTTTAATTATGGGAGGGGCGGATAAGGGAATTGATCTTAAAGATCTGAAAGAGCCATTAGAAAAATATACTAAATCAATAATATTACTTTCTGGTACCGGAACAGATCGTCTGAAGAGAGAAAAAATTTTGCCAACAGTTCCAATTTTTGAATTTGATAATTTTAATAAAGCCGTAAAAAAAGCTTTTAATCAGGCAAAAAAGGGGGATATTTTACTACTTAGCCCAGGCTTCGCCTCTTTCGGAATGTTCATAAATGAATATGATAGAGGTGAAAAGTTCAACAGATTAGTGAAATTAATCAAATGAAGCAGAAAATTTATATGGTTGGAATCGGTGGTGTGGGCCTATCAGCTTTAGCACAACTTTACGCACTCAAAGGAGCCGATGTCAGTGGATCAGATAGAAGCGAGTCTCCAACCACCAAAATGCTTATTCAAAAAGGCATCAAAGTTTTTATTGGTCAGAACGCTACGCAAGTACCAGAAGATGCTAATCTTCTGGTTTATAGTGACGCTGTTCCAGCCGATAATCCCGAGCGTGCTCGAGCCGAAAAATTAGGCATTAGACAAGTTTCTTATTTTGAGGCTCTGGGTGAAGTAGCGAGATCTTATAAAGTGGTAGCTGTAGCGGGGACTCACGGGAAGACAACCGTGACAGCCATGCTTGGCAAAATTTTAATAGATGCAGATTTAGATCCAACTGTTGTTGTTGGGAGCATTGTTCCTGAATGGGGAAGCAATTTTCGTCCAGGTAAGAGTGATTGGTTGATTGTAGAAGCTTGCGAATACCGTGAGCATTTTCTGAATTTTCGACCAGAAATTTTGGTTGTCACAAATATTGAATGGGATCATACAGATTATTTCAAAACTTCAGAAGATTTTGAGGAGGCGTTTAACAAGATGAGATTTCTGTCGAAAGTTGTTATTGACTATGAACAATATAGTTCTCAGACCGTGCCAGAGCTCTTTGTTCCTGGCGAATTTAATAAAGAAAATGCTCGTGCAGCCAAGTTTGCCGCCATGATCATGACACCAGAAATTTCCGAAGAAAGTATTAACCATTCTTTGGCAAATTTTAAAGGCACCTGGAGAAGATTTGAGTATAAGGGCATTTTGCCGAAGGGGGCGATTCTTTATGACGACTATGCTCATCACCCGACAGCTGTAGAAAAAACCATTCAAACCGCTAAGGAAAAATTTGTCGACAAAAAGATTTTTGTTTTTTTTCACCCCCATCTTTATAGTAGAACAAAAGATTTTTTTAATGATTTTGCTAGGGCTCTTGCTTTGGCTGATCGAGCTTATATTCTGCCTGTTTTTGGTGCAAGAGAAGCGCACGATCCTTCTGTGAGCAATTTTGCCTTAGCAAAAAAGATTCAGGAATATGGTGGGCTAGCTCAAGGTATAAATGAATTTTGGGAGGTAGAAAAGGAGCTTCGCAGTTTAGATAAAGATGTCGTGGCATTTACTATGGGGGCGGGGGACATTTATAAGGCCGGAGAAGCGTCTATTCAGTAAATTATGTCTGGTTCTGTTTCCAAGGTTATTCCAAAATCTTCTCTAATCTTTTTTATGATGTAGTTTTTAGCAGCAATTAAATCTTCTATCTTGGCTTTTTTTTCTGTGGCCACTAGAACTAAAGCATTTTTGTTATAGATTTCAATTGTGCCGAACCTTTTTCCCTTTAGTCCGATAGTATCTATTAACCAGCCAGCAGAGATTTTTACTCCATTCACATTTTCATAATAAGGCATGTTGGGAAAAACCGTTTTTATTTTATTGGCTTCATCTTTTGTTACAATAGGATTTTTAAAAAAAGATCCGCAGTTTGGGATGAGTTTTGGGTCAGGTAATTTGCTTGCTCTAATTTCCTGTATAGCTTGTCTAATTTGGGCAAGGTCTGGGGTTTTAATTTTCATTTTAGTAAAGTAAGTTTCTACATCTACATACCTAGGAATTGATGGCGGTTTTTTTGAAAGACGAAGCGTTATTGAAGTAATAATTGCTTTTCCCTTTAAATTTTTTTTGAAGACACTGTCTCTGTAACCAAACTTACAGTCTCTATTACTTAAATTTTTAAATTCTCCAGTAACAAGGTCAAAGATTTGAACCTCTTCAAGGGCATTTGATATTTCTGATCCATAAGCCCCGACATTTTGCACAGGAGTTGTGCCCGCATTTCCAGGAATAGACGACAGAGCTTCTATTCCTGAAAGATCATTTTTAACGGATTTTTCTACACATTTGTCCCAATTTTCCCCACTACCTATTTTTATTAATGAATAATCTTTTTTTTCAACAACTTCATAACCAGATAGGGCAATTTGAATTACAGCTTTGTCTATATTTTTTGTTCCCCAAACAATATTTGTTCCGAGTCCAATTGGAAAGATTTCTAATTTTTTATCATTGGCTTCGCTCACCACTTCTTTTAAATCCTGAATATTTTTCAGTTGAAAAAAAGAGGCCGTTGTAGCTTTGATTCGGAGTCCGTTTAGTAATGATAAGTCAGCTTCTTTTAAAAGCATATATCATATATGATATAATATATTCTACAAAACACTAAAATATGCCAAAAAATGATAAGCAAAAATCTTTGGGGCACTTTATCAAATCTCTAAGGGAGAGAAGGGGGTGGACTCAGACGGAGTTTGCAAAAAGACTCAAAACTTCACAAAGTGCTGTGGCCAGGATCGAAGCTGGTAAACAAAATTTAACAACGCAAGAACTTGTAAAAATAGGAGAGACGCTCGATCATAAAATTATTTCACTAGACAATTCAATTGACTTTGAAATCATAGGTCCGACCAAATTATCAGGAAACATAACAGTTAACTCTTCTAAAAATGGAGCCATGGGGCTTATGTGTGCTGCACTTTTAAACAGAGGAACCACTGTTCTTAATGGTATTCCACGCATAGAAGAGGTCAGCCGAATGATAGAACTCATGGTAAGTATGGGGGTTTCTGTTCGTTGGATTAAAGAACGTTCAATTGAAATTGTTCCGCCCAAGAAGATAAATTTTAGAAATATAAATATTAAAGCGGCTAAAAGTATGCGTTCGGCCTTGATGCTTATAGGCCCACTTGTACACAAAACTAGTTCTTTTCGTCTTCCTCACGCCGGTGGTTGTAAGATGGGTGAGAGGACTATCGGAGCACACCGGTTCGGTCTGTCTTTTTTGGGTGTGTCGATTAAAACGGAAAAAGATTCTTATATAATTTCTCGAAAAAAATTAAATAGTGGAAAAGTTGTTATGTATGAAGCCAGCGATACTGCAGCTGAGAACATAATTATGACAGCCGCTTTAATTCCAGGAAAGACGGTTATAGAGTTTGTTCCCCCAAACTACCAAGTCCAGGAGGTGTGCTTTTTTTTACAAGCCATGGGCGTGAAGATAGAAGGTGTTGGCACCACTAACTTGGTTGTTCACGGTTTAAAGGAGATAAATCAGCGAGCAGAATACACCAATAGTGAGGATCCTATTGAAGCAATGATGTATATTTCAGCTGCCGTCACTACTAATTCCAAACTCTCTATAAAGAGAGTGCCTATCGATTTTCTTAAAGTAGAATTAGAGAAACTGCGTGTCATGGGGCTTAGATTTGTCTATGGAAGTGAGTATTCTTCTTGGAATAAGAGAACAAAACTTGTTGACCTTACTTTGTGGCCGTCAAAGCTGACGGCCCTTCCGGATAAAATTCATGCTTTGCCATATCCTGGCCTTAATTCAGATAATCTACCTTTTTTTGTCCCTATAGCGACTCAGGCCAAGGGCACAACTCTTATACACGATTGGATGTGGGAAAATAGAGCAATATATTTCACGGAACTCAATCGTCTGGGAGCAAACATAACTTTAGCTGATCCTCATCGAGTTTTTGTAAATGGAGTAAGTAGATTGAAAGCGGGGCAAGTTGTTTGCCCACCAGCGCTGCGTCCGGCAGTTATTGTTTTAATAGCCATGCTTGCTGCAGAAGGAAAATCTGTTCTAAGGAATGTATATTCAATAAAAAGAGGTTATGAGGAAGTTGCAGAGAGATTAAACAGTATAGGTGCTAAAATAAAAGTGTTACATGGCCTATAAGAAAAGAGTTTTGTTGTATAATTAAAAAAATGGCTTACGATCCGGAAAAAGTCACATATTTCGGCGAGACAGATGCTAGGAATAAAAAGGTTAAATTTGGTATAAAAGCCAAGGACCGCACTCGCCATGTTTATGTCATTGGAAAAACAGGAATGGGCAAATCAACCCTTCTTGAAAATATGGCTGTGCAAGATATTCAGAGCGGGGAAGGGCTTGCTTTTATAGACCCGCACGGAAAAACCGCAGATCTCCTTTTGGAATATGTTCCAGAGCATAGGATAAAAGATGTCGTCTATTTTGCTCCGTTTGATACCGATTATCCGATTTCTTTCAATGTGATGGAGGATGTTGGGCCTGAAAAGCGTCACCTCGTCTCAAACGGCCTTCTTTCAGCTTTCAAAAAAATTTGGGTGGATGCTTGGAGCGCCAGAATGGAATATATCTTAGGCAACACTATTTTGGCTTTGCTTGAAACTCCCGGCTCCACTTTGATTGGTATAAACAGAATGCTCGCTGACAAAGAATATCGGAACAAGGTTGTGGCAAATATTACAGATCCATCGGTTCGTTCTTTCTGGGTTGATGAGTTTGCAAAATACGGTGAGCGATATATGCAAGAGGCTGGCGCCGCTATTCAAAACAAAGTCGGACAATTTGTCGCAAATCCTCTCATAAGAAATATTATTGGCCAGCCAAAATCATCTTTTGATTTTCGTAATGTGATGGACGAACAAAAGATTGTAATTGTGAACCTCTCAAAAGGAAGGGTGGGAGAAGCTAACGCCAATCTTTTGGGTAGTATGATAATTACAAAGATTTATTTAGCCGCTCTTTCCAGAGCTGATATTCCTGAATCTACTTTAAAAAATCTTCCAAACTTTTATCTTTATGTAGACGAATTTCAATCTTTTGCAAACGAATCTTTTGCTGATATTTTGTCTGAGGCCAGAAAATACAAACTCAATCTTACAATTGCTCACCAGTATATAGAGCAGATGTCAGAAGAGGTGCGCGCCGCGGTTTTTGGAAACGTGGGCACGATGATTACATTTAGAGTCGGCGCTTATGATGCCGAAGTTCTTGAAAAAGAATTTGCTCCGGTTTTTACCGCCGAGGATTTGGTAAATCTTGGTTTTATCCAAATTTATCTAAAACTTATGATAGACGGGGTATCTTCTCCTCCTTTCTCTGCAACCACACTGCCTCCAATACCAAAGCCAGAAAAAGATTCTCGAGACGACATAATCCACTCTTCAAGAGAGTTATTTTCTCGCCCTCGATCTATTGTTGAATCGGAGATTAGAGAGTGGCACCAGAATGGTTCAAAAAACGGCGAAGAAAAGAGAAAGCCCACCAAGGATGATGTTAAGAAAGAAAAAAGAGAGATTTTTGAAGAGATTATTAAAAATGAAAAAAAGCCCGATTTTGCTGAATCAAAAAACAAGGTTTCAACAGCGTCTCTTAAAGATCGTGGGAAAAATCACAACAATCTAAAAAAACCAAACAAAGAGCATGTTTCCCAGCTTCGTGAAGCTCTAGCGGTACTTACTGGTGCAAACAACAATTCCGCAAATCATCAGAAAAAGGATGAGCCAGTCAAAAAAGAAAATAAGGTTGAAGATAAGACAGAAGACAAAAAAACCAAAGCAAAAGAAAATCAATCTAAACAAGAAAGGGGGGAGGATACCGCAAAACCAAAACCCAAAGAAATCCCTCAAGAAGAACTAGAAAAACTACTAAAAATAGATTAGGTTGGATTTTTGTAAAAATTAGGTCAAGAGTTAGATCAAGCTGACCTTAATATCAAACCTATGCTATTATACCCCCACAACATTCCAACATTCTTGAGAATGTTGGAATGTTGTGGGGGGGTATAATAATAGTATTCTAAAATGTTAAAAAGGTTTGAGTTAGTTAAATAAAAAAAATGAAGAATTCTTTTAAAAACGCCAAACAGATGGAAAGACACCTGAAAGGGATCTCAAATCATTGGAGGATTGAGATTTTATTGCTCTTATCAGAGGACGGAGGCCTGTATCTTGAAGATATTTGTGATTCATTAAAGATGAACACAAAAACAGCTTCAGAGCATACAAGACGTCTCGTTCAGGCGGGTCTTGTAAATAAAAAACATTCTGGAAGGATGGTAGAACATTCACTTTCTCCATATGGTAAAAAATTCTCAAAATTCTTAAAAGACTTTAAAACAACATTCCAACATTCTTGAGAATGTTGGAATGTTGTGAGGAGGGGGGATGGGATAGTGGGGTAGTGTGGGGGTGGTAGGATAAAAGATATGAAGAAAAAGATACTTATATTTTCTCTAGTATATTATCCGCGGTTTATTGGTGGGGCGGAAATTGCACTCAAGGAGATTACTGACAGGTTGTCTCCAGAAGATTTTGAATTTCATATGATTACTTTGCGTTTGGACAAAAAACTCTCAAAAGTTGAAAAGATTGGAAATATTTTGGTTCATCGCATTGGTTTTTCTGGCAAATGCAAAGATCCGGCAGACTCCTTGAGGTTTCCTTTAAAAATAAATAAATATCTTTTTCCGTTTTTAGGATATTGGAGAGCTCGCAAGCTCCACAAAAAATACAAATATGATGCAATTTGGTCTATGATGGCTAGTTATAACGGTTTTTCGGCACTTTTTTTCAAAAATAAATATTCCAAAATCCCTTTTATTTTGTCTCTACAAGAGGGAGATCCAATTTCTTATATCAAAAAAAGAGTTGGTATTTTGTATCCGCTTTTTAAACAAATTTTTAAAAAAGCTGATGTTGTCCAAACAATTTCAAAATATCTGGGAGATTATGCAAAAGAGATGGGGTATAGAGGAGATATTTTTGTTGTACCAAATGCTGTTGATACGGCACATTTTGCAAGAGAGATAGATCAGTTAGAACTGGAGGGCATTAAAAAGGATTTGGGCAAGGAAGAAGGGGATGTTTTTCTTATTACTACATCGCGTTTGGTTGTAAAAAATGCGGTGGACGACATTGTTTCTTCACTTTCTTATCTTCCAGAAAACATAAAGCTTCTTGTTTTGGGGCAAGGTTATGAAGAAAGAAATCTGAGGAAAAAAGTTAGAGAGCTCAATCTTGAGGGAAGAGTGAAGTTTTTAGGTTTTGTAAGCCACGAAGAAATGCCAAAGTATTTAAAAATTTCAGATATTTTCATTCGCCCATCTATTTCCGAAGGGTTCGGCAATTCTTTTGTTGAAGCGATGGCGTGCGACATTCCGGTTATAGCCACTCCGGTCGGGGGAATAGTGGACTTTCTTTTTGATCCGGACAAAAATTCAGAACTTCCTCCGACTGGCTTGTTTTGTGAGGTGAAAAATCCAGAAAGCATCGCAAGACAAGTGAAAAGATACTTGGCCAATCCGGCTTTGAGACAACAGATTATTTTAAATGCTAAAAGGATGGTTTTTGAAAAATACGATTGGAACATTATCGCCAAAGATATGAAGGAAAAAGTGCTTTCGGTCAAGGTTTGATACCTCTTTAAATCAATAGTAGAGTGATTACTACTTATGAAAATCTTGATTGCGACAGGAATATACTCACCAGAAATTGGTGGTCCAGCAACATATGCACAACTTCTTTTTCAGGAACTTCCAAAGCGATCAATAGAGGTAGAGTTATTACTTTTCAGGGACGTTAGAAAATTTCCTCGTATAATACGCCACTTTGTTTATTTTGTTCAAATTATTTTAAAAGGTAAAAAATGTGACATCATTTTTTCTCAAGACCCAGTAAGTACTGGTTTGCCAAGTGTCTTAGCTGGAAAAATTATCAGAAAAAAGGTTATTTTAAGGGTGGCTGGAGACTATGCCTGGGAACAAGCATCTCAAAGATTTGGTGTTACTGACTCGATAGACGAATTTCAAAATCGTAAATATGGTATTTTTGTAAATTTTTTTAAAGCAATTCAGTCTTTTTCAGTTAAGCATGCGGATTTAGTTATAACTCCGAGTAATTATTTTACTGGTGTTGTATCTAGATGGGTTAGTAATAAGCAACAAGTTATCACTATCTATAACGGTATTGATTTATCATTGTCTTTTAAAAAGACATCTAAATTTAAAGATAAGACCATCATAACAGCAGGCAGGCTGGTGCCATGGAAAGGTTTTGATGTATTAATTCGTCTTTTAAAACACATTCCCGAGTGGAGATTGATGATTGTTGGTTCTGGTGATGATAGAGAAAGGCTTGAAAAGATTATGCATGAAGAAAAGGTCCAAGACAGAGTTGTTTTTTTGGGTCAATTAACTCGCACAGATCTATTTGAATATATATATAAATCCAACATATTTATATTGGCTTCAGATTTTGAAAGCTTTTCCTTTCAAGTTGTTGAATCCATGCATGTTGGAACTCCAGTCATTGTAAAAAATATTGGTAATTTATCTGAAATAATAAGACACGAAGAGAACGGTATTTTGATTGATAACTTAGAAAAAGAAACAGTAATTAAATATCTTAATTTATTAGAAAACGATATTGTTTTTAGAGGTAAATTAATAAAACAAGCCTCAGAGGATGCAAAAAAATTCAGTATAGATTCCACAGTAGATTCTCTTGTTAATTCTATTAATATGATTACAAGAAATTCAAAATCATGCGAGTTTTAATGATTTCAACAGATCGGAAGATTTTCGATCCAGAATCAGCGGTACACAAAAGGATGTTGGAATACAGCTCTCTTTTTGACGAGCTCCACATTATTGTTTTTTCAAAACAAGATTTTCAAATTTCAAATTTCAAATTTCAAATTGCGCCCAATGCTTGGGCGTATCCCACAAATTCTAAAAGTCGTTTGGGCTATGTGTTTGATGCTTATAAAATAGGGAAGAAGATACTTTCCTCTATTTTTTATGGACAAAGTGTTATAACAACTCAAGATCCGTTTGAGGCGGGAAAAGTTGGTTGGCTTTTGAAAAGGGCGTTTAAAGTTCCTTTGCAAATGCAAATCCATACCGATTTGTTTAGCCCCTATTTTTTTCAAAGCTCTCCGCTAAATGCGATCAGAGTTTTTATGGCAAGGTTTTTGCTGAAGAGAGCGGATGGTATTAGGGTGGTAAGAAAAAAAATTGCTGATGATATTGTTTTGAAACTTAAAATTCCTAGAAACAAGATTCAGGTCCTGCCGATTTTGTGGGAAAAATTTCCATCTCTTACTCCTCCTATAATATCTAGAGAAGAAGATGGGAAGAAAATAATTTTGATGGTTTCAAGATTGGAGCCAGAAAAAAGAGTAGATGTTGCGTTGAGAGTTTTCGCAGATGTTGCAAAAGACAGGGACGATGTGAAGCTTGTTATAGTGGGAAGCGGAAGTCAGGAACATCGTCTTAAGCTAAAAGCTAAAAGCTATAAACTTGCCCGACCGAGTTCTTCTGGCGGGCTAGAAACTGACATTGTTTTTGAGGGTTGGCAGGAAAATGTTGCTGATTTTTATAAAAAGGCTTTTATATTTTTAAACACCTCAGAATATGAAGGTTTTGGGATGTCCTTATTTGAAGCTTCTATTTCAGGGTGTGCGGTCGTGACGACAGATGTGGGCATTGCTCAAGATGTTCTGGACAACGGCAGGAGTGCTTTGGTGTGTCCGGTGGGGGATGAAAAATGTTTAGCTACAAAAATTTTAAATGTTTTGGAAAATCCTCTTATTGCGCAAGGTCTTTCTGAAAGAGCAATGGAAGATGCTCAAAAGATCGCCTTAACGAAAGATGAATATCTGAAACAATACAAAGATGGCTTAGAAAATCTTTTAAATAATCCAAAATGAGATTACTCATAATCACCCAAAAAGTTGATAAAAATGATTCGATCCTTGGGTTTTTTCATCGCTGGATTGAAGAGTTTGCTAAGCACTGCGAGAAGCTAATTGTCATCTGTCTAGAGGAAGGCGAGCACAACTTGCCTAAAAATGTAGAAGTTTATTCTCTTGGTAAAGAGAAGTTGACAGCTAAAAGCTATAAGCTAAAAGCTTTTATAAAAATTAAATATATATTTAATTTTTATAAATTGATAGTTAGACTTCGCAATAGTTACGATTCCGTTTTCGTTCATATGAATCAGGAGTATGTGCTTTTGACTGGAGTTATATGGCGGTTGATGGGTAAGAAAATCTATCTCTGGCGTAACCACGCAAAGGGCAGTATTTTGACCCACATGGCTGTTATTTTGTCTCACAAAGTATTTGCTACTTCGCCTCACTCATATACAGCTAAGTTTACTAAAACTAAAATAATGCCTGCCGGTATTGATGTAGATTTTTTTAAAAATGGAGACATCTCTAAAAAGAGAAAAAACTCCATACTTTTTTTTGGTCGAATCTCACCAGTAAAAAATATTGATTTGTTCGTTAAGGCCCTCTTGAAATTAGACACTGACGGTTTTGATTTTATTGCTGATATAGTGGGATCTCCGGCAAATAAGAGAGATATTGAATATGAAAAAGAACTGAAAGTGTTAGCGCAACCTCTCGTTGAAAAGGGTAAACTTTCCTTTCTTTCAGCTATTCCTTATAAAGAAACTCCGGCTTTGTATAAAAGATATGATTTATATGTGAATCTAACCCCCGAAGGGAGTTTTGATAAAACAATATTAGAAGCAATGGCTTCTGGAACCCCTGTTCTCACCTCGAATTCTGCTCTTATTGGCCATATTCCAGATTCGTTCATACTTAAGGGTTATAGTTTAGATGATATTATTAATAAAATTAATAAATATTTTACAAAGTCATCCATAGAAATTCAGGACTTAGATAATAAATTAGAGACCCATGTTGAAAAACACAGCCTGAAGTTTCTTTCTAAGGAAGTTTTTAAAAATATAGAAACTCTCAACGATTAATTATGAAATTTATAGATGAAAAAATAAGAGAAATTAGTAAAGGAGGGTTCGTTCTTGATGTTGGCGGGGGAGAAAGGTTTCAGAAATGGTTAAATCCTTATAAACATTTTTTTTCAAATTCTAATTACAAAACCTTTGATTACGATGAGAGTACGGGGGCCGATATTGTCGGAGACATACACTCTATACCTATCGAAGATAATTCCGTTGATGGAATTATATGCAGCTCGGTTCTTGAGCACATTGAAAATCCCATCATTGCTTTGTCAGAGATGAAGAGGATCTTAAAACCTGGCGGTAAAATATTTATATATGTTCCTTCAATATATCCTTACCACGCCAGAAAAGGTCACTATCCTGATTATTGGCGCTTTTTTGACGATACTCTAGAAATGCTTTTTAAAAATTGGTCCAGCTTTGAGATACACAAGGCGGGAGGTTATTTTAAAGCCTTGTTTTTCTTTATACCAATGCAACACAAAATTCGCTTTATATTAGATCCAATCTCATCATTTTTGGACAGATTGTTTAAGACCAGCAAAAGAACAACAGCTTCTGGTTACTATGTTTATGCAATTAAATAATAAAAATGGTATTAGGTTAGTCTTCTTAACTTCTTTTGAGTATCCAAGTCGTTATGCTCACCCCATACACGGATTCTTCATGGCTCGTTTTTTAGATGACTTGCTTGGAGACAAATTTCTATTTATTTATTCTAGATCCGAAGAAAAATTTAATTTAGGGTCAATTCAGGCTCGAGCAGCCTTTCCTGTGTTTGGTAATCTGATTAAGAAATTTCGTTTGCGTGCTTTAATGTACTCGGTATGGTTACTGTTTTTTTCTTGGAATAATTTTTTTAAAACTGGTAAGAAATGTTGGGTACTTGTTATCGACCCAAAACTCGCCACCATTCTATCTATCTTAAAACCGGTGGGGAGGTTTTTAATTATTTTTGAATCTCATCAAAAGTATAGTCTTTTGACTAGTAAAATGGTCTATAATTTTGTAGATAAACATATTTTCATTACTCACGCCTTAAGAAAACAAGCAGCTGAACAATACTCTGAAATTTTAGACAAAAGTATTGTTCTGCCAAGCGCTGTAGATTTTGATGCTTATGAGAAAATAAAAAAAACCTCAGTTCAAATTAGAGATGAGCTTTCTCTTCCTAAAAATAAGACGATTATTGGATATACAGGTAGATTTAAACCTATGGGTTTTGAAAAGGGAGTATCAAAGCTTATTAAAGCAATTTCTTTTTTAGAATCAGATTTTATTTTGTGTTGCTTGGGGGGAACCACAATAGAAATAGAGGAATATAAAATTATAGCCAAAAACAACTCTGTTAGTAATCGGGTGATTTTTATCCCTCACGTTTCTCCGGAACTTGTTCCGGCCTACACGAAATCTTTTGACATACTCGCATACGTTCCTGATGGCGGTAATGATTTTTTTGAGATTGAAACTTCGCCAATAAAATTATTTGAATACATGGCGGCTGAAAAGCCAATACTAGTTAGCGATTTACCAACTATAAAGGAAGTATTATCTGATGAAATTGCTTTTTTTGTCCCACCCGGCATCTCTGGTCAAGATCTTGCTAAACAAATATCAATAATTTTCAAAGATCAACAAAATTTACTCAAAAAAGCTAGTCTAGCTAAAGGAGAGTCTTTGAAGTATGCTTGGTCCAACAGAGTGAGACTTATAGAAAACTTTTTAAACGATGATGACAGAAACTCATAATGGTAAATCTTTATTAAGAACCGCTGTTGAGGGTGGAGCTGTTGTTTTTTCTGGCGGGATTTTTTTGAAGGCCATAGGGGTCTTATCTACCATAGTTATCCTTAACTACGTAACGGTTTACGACTATGGCGTCTGGCGATTAGTTTTAAGTGTCTTTGGGTTTATGTCTGTTTTGACTATACCTATTCTGGAAAATGTAGTCATCTCTGATGCCTCAAGGGAAATATCAAGGAAAAATTCAAGTTACTCTTCAATAATTGTGGACTCTTCCAAGCTTATATTAATTTTGAATTTGGTTGCTTGTTTGTCTTTGTTTTTTTTATCACAGTTTGTGACCAAGCTTTCAGGAATAGACCTGAGCCTTTTATTAAAAATAGTGGCATTGTCATTTTTGTTCGTTCCTTTAAAGAGAATATACAATCTTGTTTTCAATATAAAGCTGTTTTTTGGTCATATACAAACCTTCTCTGTTATAAGTAGATGTAGTTTTTTAATCGCAATCATAGCTTTTCTTGCGTTTGGAAAAATCTCCATACTTGCCTTGGCAATATCTCATACGATTTCCTATGCTGTTCCTGTGGTTTTTTATGCTCCATTTTTTTTAAAACACTTTTTACCAATATTAAAAGAATCAAAGTATGTAAAGTTTTCACTTTGGGACAGTTTGCGCGAACATGGGATCTGGGCTTTTTTGACAAACCAAGTTGATAGTGCCTTAGTGGCTGCAAGCCCTTGGATTATAGGATATTTTATAGGCATTGAAGCTCTGGCCGTAATAATGGTTGCAAAAACCCTTTTTGGAGAAATAGTAAATACTTTTCCTGTTAGCCAGATATTGGCGCCAATTATTCCTCGGCACGTTGATTTTTCTGATAAGTTCCAGAATATATTTAGCAAAAGTCTTAAATATTCGATATGGCTTTATGCTTGTTTTGGTTTTTTAATAGTGTTTGTCGCTCCATTTTTTATAGAATTATTTTTTCCACAATATGTTTCCTCCATTTCTCTATTCCAGCTCCTTGCTATTTCATTAGTCGCTCTACCATTTAATACTGTCACCACGCACACATTTTATGCTCTCAAAAAACAAAAAAGTTTATTTTTTTCCACCTCAATCCCTCGATTTCTGATGACAGTGGTAGCTCTTCCATTACTACTTTTGTTTTTTGGTGCAAATGGTGCTATTTTTGAGCAGATACTTTCTGTCTTTTTTGTGGCTGTCGCACGTTTCCTAACTATAAAGAGAGTTATAAACGTAGATTTTAGTTTGAGTCACGTCTTCAAGATAGAAAAAGAAGACGTGGTCTACTTAAAACGAATCTTTCTATCATTTAAGAAGTTTTTAAAAAGAAAGTTCGTATGAATAAACATTATACAAATCAATACTTCGATCGAATAAAAGTAGATTCTTTGTTTTCAGCTGAAGTAGTTGTGCCTTTAGTCTTGGATTTAGTAAAACCTAAAAGTGTCGTTGATGTAGGTTGCGGTGTTGGCGCTTGGTTAAATGTTTTTTTAAAAAACTCGGTTGACGATATTTTCGGCATAGACGGTGACTGGGTAAATTTGGAGCAACTCTTAATACCAAAAAACAAATTTTTATCTACGGACTTAAAGAAACCACTTAAACTCGATAGGAAATTTGATTTGGTTGTATCACTTGAGGTGGGCGAACACATATCAGAAGAAAAATCTGAGGTATACGTGGACTCTTTGGTTAACCTTGGTGATAGAATTCTTTTTTCAGCAGCGATACCTTTTCAACCTGGAACAGATCACATTAATACTCAATGGCCATATTATTGGAAAGATATTTTTGAGAGAAAAGGTTTTGTGCTAATAGACGCTATAAGAAAAAAAATCTGGAATAATAATAAAGTAGCTTATTATTACTCACAAAACACTTTTCTTTATGTTAAGAAGAGTCTGTTGGAAACAGAACCCACTTTAAATCAGGCTTTTAAAGAAACAAACAACTCTATGTTATCTCTGGTTCATCCAGAACTCTATACGGTATATGCTGAAGGATATAAGTCTATGCGCTCAAAAGTCGATTTTTTGCCAGTTTCTTTTGTTAATTTCTTAAGAAAAGTAAGGAAAATTATTAAATTGAGTTAATGAAGACAATTTTTATAAGTATATATGATGGAGATACAGAAAAGAACATTTTACGTTCTGGGACACTTGATTTACTAAAGAAAGCCGGACACAAGATTGTGATTTTACCAAGAACTGGAAATGATAATTCCAGACTTGAATATTATCAAAAAAATTTTAAATCTGAGAACGTTGTCGTAGAAAGTTTACCAGACGCAATGACTAAGTTTGAATACTACATGTATTACTTTTCGTGGAACACTTTACCAACCAGGTCTGCCTTCATGAAAAGACATGATTTGTATCTAATTCATCGCAATCATTTAAGATATGCAATAGAAAGCATGATAGGTTTTATGGGTCGTTTCAGGTGGTGGCGAAATTTTATAAGGTTTGTTTATTACAGAATTCCCGATGATTACATTCATGATTTGTATGAAAAATACAAACCAGACATTGTTTTTGCTGTTAACATGTTTTCGGCAGAAGACTGCCGACTTTTGCGGACCGCGCGTAAGAGGGGTATTAGGACGTTAACCATGGCAAAAAGTTGGGATGTGCCAACTACGAGGGGCTTTACTCGCGTTAAGGCAGACAGAATACTTGTATTTAACGAAATTAACAGAAAAGAGATTATTGAGATTGGTGATTATGACCAAGAGGTTGTGTTTCCTGTGGGTTTCCCTCAGTTTGATATCTATAAAAATAAAGATATATATATATCTCGAGAAAAATTTTTCAACAAAATTGGAGCAGATTTAAATAAAGAGCTTGTTTTATTTGCTGTTCCTGGGGACTTCAAAAACCCTTATTCTCATGAGATTCTATTGGAACTTGAATCTGCTATAGAGTCAGGTAGATTTGTAAAACCAATTCAGGTTCTCGCCCGTTTTCATCCAAAGTATCCATCGAAAGGAGAAAACTTAAAAGGTCTAAAACACATAATTTTAGATCGACCGGGGACGTATTTTTCTAAAGATCTAGAGCGTGCTCTTGACGCTCCGTCCACCACAACATTCCAGTGGACATACACAGATCAAGATATTATCTACTTAGCAAACTCTCTTGCGCATAGCTCAGTAGTTATTAATACTGAATCAACAATCACTTTAGATGCAGCGGCACTTGATCGCCCCATAGTCTGGGTTGGATTTGACGGGTATCAAAAACTTGAATATTGGCACTCTGTTATTCGTAATTATAGTAGGGAGCATTTGCTTGCGGCCTTAAAAACAGATGGTGTTTTACTAGCAAAAAACTTTGATGAATTGGTAGATTGGATAAATCTGTATATTAATAATCCGAATAATAATTCAGAAGGTAGAGAAAAACTAAGAGAAAAAATAATATATAAAACAGATGGTGATTCTGCAAGGAGAATTGCAGATAATATCTTGGCTATGATTGAATAGACAGTAATATGAATATTAAAAATACGAAAATTTTATATGTCTACGAGGAAAGAATTCCAAAAGATTTGCAAAAATTAGTCCTGGATCATATTTCGATTGATAACTTTACAGTGGATTCAATGACGTATTTGACGACAGATGGTGAGAAGAAAAAAAAATTGGAATGGGCTGATATTGTTTTGTTTGCACCAGGTCGATTCTTGCCCGATGAAGTAATAGCTT
Organism: uncultured Candidatus Saccharibacteria bacterium; assembly: GCA_964509605.1. GTDB lineage: Bacteria > Patescibacteriota > Minisyncoccia > Phycocordibacterales > Zambryskibacteraceae > CAZDXF01. Next base: position 30,900 of record CAZDXF010000003.1, on the reverse strand, counting down.
CTGCAAAAAAAGTAAAGTTAATGCAACTTTGGAGTTCTGGGTATGATAAATTTAATGTTAAAGCTTGTACTGAATTTGGTATACCTGTGGCTAACAATGGAGGAGCAAACGCATGTTCTGTTGCGGAGCACGCTGTTTTGTTAATGCTTGCCACCTACAAAAAGCTTCCAGATAGTCACAAGAGGACAGTTGATGGAAACTGGTCTGGAAATAGTCATGGTATGGACATGTTTTTAATGCATGGAAAAAAGATCGGGATATTGGGTTTTGGAAACATAGGTAAACAAGTAGCTGAGAAAGTTTCAGGTTTTGGTGTTGAGGTTATGTATCACGATGTTAAAAGGGCTGATTTAGAAACAGAGAATAGATTGAAGGTAAAATACGTGACTTTTGATGAGTTGATTTCTGAATCTGATATATTGACCCTTCACCTTCATCACAATAAAGATACCGATAATATCATAAGTGAAAAAGTGATATCTAAAATGAAAAACACCGTTATTTTAATCAATGTTTCTAGGGCTGGTCTTGTTGACCAAGGGGCTCTAAGGAAGGCCCTTGAAGAAGGCAAGCTTCACGGAGCCGGACTCGATGTGTTTGTTGAGGAGCCGACTAAACCAAATGACCCATTACTCCAACTCCCTAATGTTGTTGTGACTCCTCATATGGCCGGTTCCACTTATGATACTTATGTTGACGTTATGAAAAGGGTAGTAGAAAACTTTAGAAGGGTTGCAAAAGGAGAAAGCCCATTATGGATTGTTAATAAATAGGAGTAGTCTGTATTTATGAAGTTTTTTAATCAAACATTTTTAAATAAGTACTTAAAAAACAGCCCCATTATTCTTGTGGATGTTGGATCTTCGGGGGGGACTAAGTTTCCATGGAAAGATAAAAGTGATTTGATAAGTATAGTTAATTTTGAGCCTAATGTTGAAAATAATTTAGAATCAAAAGAAAAATTATCTTCTGAGCAGGTGAAATCAAACGTAATTTTTACCGGAAATGTTGCACTTTCAGATTTTAAAGGTACCGGTAATCTTTTTGTAACAAATCATCCGGATAATTCATCTTTACTTAAGCCCAATAATCAATTGATGGATCAGTTTGCTGTCTCGGATAGGTATGTTGTTTCAGAAAAAAAAAGTGTTTCTGTAGATACTCTTGATAATCAGCTTAAACTAGCAAATATAAACGAAATTGATTTTATAAAAATTGACACTCAAGGTAGTGAGCTCTCTGTTCTTCACGGCGCAGGGGATTTTTTAACAAACGTATTGGGTTTAGAGGTCGAAATAAATTTTACAAAAAGATATAGCAATCAATCTTTTTTTTCAGATATAGATGAGTTTCTTAGAGAAAGAGGTTTTGTACTTTTTGATATTGAAAGGAGGTTTTTTAAGAGAATTCCAGGTCTGAGTTTGGGTGGACCAAAAGGCCAAATAACTCACGGCAATGCTCTTTATTTTCGAGAAGAAAAATATTTTGAAGAATTGGTCAACAGAGATGGTTTTAATAAAGCAAAATTAATTAAATTTATTTTTATAATTTTATTTTATGGATATTGTGATTACGCTATTCATATTCTAAATAAATTTGAAAAACAGCTTTCAAAAGAAGATTACAAATCCATAATTTTTATAATAGAAAAACACAACAGAGATATTTCTAATCTACTACCAATATTTCCAGGTAGGGGGGTTTTATATAACACCCTTAATTTTATTAAGGAACTATTGAGAATTAATTCTCCGCGTGGTAATTTCGGAGATAAAGGATTGGGAAATTATAGAATTAAATAAATGAAAAAAATTCTCGCTATTATACCCGCCAGAGGCGGATCCAAGGGGGTCCCAAGAAAAAACATTAAAAATCTTGCTGGTAAACCACTTCTTGCTTGGACAATAGAGGAAGCAAAAAAATCAAAATTCATCGATAGAATTATCGTATCAACCGAAGATGAGGAAATTGCTCAAATTGCAAAAAAATATGGAGCAGAAGTGCCTTTTATGAGACCGCAGGAGTTGGCAAAAGACTTATCTTTAGATATTGATTTTTTGATTCATGCACTAGAATGGTTGGATCAAAACGAATCATATACTCCAGACATAGTTCTTAGATTGCCACCAACCTCTCCTTTGAGAAGGGTTGAACACATAGACGAAGGCATAATGAAGCTTTTAAACACTCCAGAAGCTCATTCTGTACGTTCGATAACCAAAGCTAATCGACATCCTTTTAAACACTGGAAAATATCTTCAGATGGTAAATTTATAGAACCATTTTTACCTAAAGAAGTCACAGGATTTGATCAGCCACACGTTATGCCTCGCCAGCTGTTACCGGATGCCTATATTCAAACGGGAGCAGTGGATGTTGTGTGGAAGGATGTTCTACTCAAATATAATTCTCCAGTAGGAGAAAAAACTGCTTATTTTATGATGGATCAAGATGATTCGGTGAATATTGACTACCCAGAAGATTTTGAACTTGCTGAAATCCTCCTTAACAGAAGAAGTGGAGACGATTTTAAATTTTAAGTGATTACTTGTATACTAGCCATAATATTATGAACAAACCCCAAGCAAAAGACAGAGTCAATTATTTTGACTTCAACAACCTTTTCACTTTTGAGATGGCTAATAATCATCAGGGTTCTATTGAACACGGAAAGAAAATTGTGGCCGAAATGGCAAGTATATCTAAGGAGTTTGGTATTCGTTCAGTGGTGAAAATTCAACTCAGAGACTTGGACACTTTCATTCACCCAGATTTTAAAAACAATAAAGAAGCAAAACATATTTCCCGTTTTTTATCCACCCGTCTTTCAAAGGAAGAGTTTGGGGTTTTGGTGGAAGAAATAAGATCTAATGGGCTTTTAAGTATGGCCACCCCATTTGATGAATCTTCTGTCGATTTTGCGATCGCCTTAAGGGTTGATATTTTAAAAGTTGCAAGTTGCAGTGCACAAGACTGGCCTCTTTTAGAAAAAATTTCTAGCACCGGTAAGCCAGTGATCGTTTCGGTTGGTGGGCTTACGATAAAAGAAGTTGACAAGGTTGTAAGCTTTTTTGAACACAGGGGCGTGGATTTTGCAATAATGCATTGTGTTGCTATATATCCGACACCAATTGAAAAATTGCATCTAAATCAGATAGAGATGATGAAAAATCGCTATCCTAACTTGGTTGTTGGATTTTCAACCCATGAATCTCCAGACAATACAGATGTTATAGGTTTGGCTTATGCCAAGGGAGCAAGAATTTTTGAAAAGCATGTTGGAATTGAAACAGATAATATAAAACTAAACTCTTATTCCGCCAACCCAGCCCAAGTCAGAAAGTGGATAAAGTCCTATATGGACGCTGTTTCAATTTGTGGCTCAGAGTCATCTTACCGAATTATAGATCAGGAAGAGACGAAAGACCTCCAGTCACTTAAAAGAGGTGTTTTCGCTAAAAAAACAATAAAAAAAGGGCAGACTATTAGTTCAGAAGATGTCTTCTTTGCTATGCCCATAACATCAGAAGATCAATTAGAAAGTGGTAAGTTTAAGGAAGGTGTTGTTGCTGATAGAGAATATTCTCCAAATGAAGCAATACCAAAAAATATTTATCCGGACAAAATTGGGAAAAAAGATATTATTTATAATGCAGTAAGGGAAGCAAAGGCTTTACTAAACATGGCAAAAATACCAATAAGCCATGATTTTGTTGTAGAAGTTTCTCATCACTATGGTTTAGAAAATTTTGATAAAGTCGGTTGTATTATATTGGATTGTATTAATAGGGAATATGCTCGTAAACTCATAATTCAATTTCCAGGACAATTTCATCCCGTTCACTATCACAAAGTAAAGGACGAAAGCTTTCATGTTTTGAGTGGATCAATGGAGGCCGATATAGAAGGAAAGAAAAAGATGCTTTTTCCGGGAGATACTATATGGGTTCCGAGAGGGGTTTGGCACAGTTTCAAAACAGATACGGGGGTCATATTTGAAGAAATATCAACAACCAGTCTTGAGACTATCGGGGACTCTTTTTATATAGACAAAGACATATCATCAATGTCACGTGAAAAAAGAAAAACTCGTCTGCTTAATTGGGGCAGACATCAGTTTGATGAGAACGAATAGTTTTTTGGAACCTAACAATCGTCTTAAAATCAAGGCGATTGTTTTTGACTTCGATAATGTAATTGTTCGTGGTTCAGAAAAAATAAAAAAAGACGCTTGGAGCGATATTTTCAAAAAAGATACTGAGAAAATTACTTTAAAGAGAGCCTTGAAAGAATTTGGCCACGGAATGGGAGATAGGGCAGATATTATTAGATTTGTAATCTCTGAGGTTGGATTTAAGAATAAAAAAAAATTAGTCGAACAATATGTTCAGTTATATGGAAAGATTGTCAGTGATCAGATTTTAGAAAAAGGAATCCATAAAGATGATTTAGACGCGATTGATGTCTTGAGCAAAGAGTACTCTTTATTTGTAAATTCTGCTACCCCCGAAAAAGAATTAATTAAGCTTTGCAATAGTTTAGGCATATACCATTTTTTCAATGGTATATATGGTAGACCCAACAACAAAGTTGAAAATTTAACTAGAGTTGCAGAATCTGTTAAATGTAAATCCTTCGAACTTGTATTTGTTGGTGATGGGAGAGGCGATATGTTAGCGGCACAAAATTTTGGATGTTTTTTTATTGGTGTTGATTCTTTGAATAGCAGTTGGTCAGATAAACCTGAAATCCTAGTTGGGAATTTACGCCAGGTTTTTGATTTTTTAAGTCAAAAAGGTTAAACTCTTTGTCTATAATGTTGGTCAAAATATCAAGAAATTAAACAAAGATTATGAATGTAAAGATTATAGGCGCCGGTTCTATAGGAAACCATCTTTCTAATGCCGCGAGAAGGTTGGGGTGGAATGTTGTTGTAACTGATGTTTCGGGAGAGGCGATTGAAAGAATGCGCTCTGATATATACCCTGCCCGTTACGGCTTTTGGGATTCAGAGATAAAACTTTTTCATAGTTCTAATGAGCCTAAGGGAGATTTTGATGCCGTGATAATTGGAACTCCACCAGATACTCATTTAGAAATTGCTTTAAATGTTCTTAAAGAAAAACCAAAATTAATTCTTATAGAAAAACCACTTTGTGATCCATTTTCCCCACTTCTTCAAGAATTTAAAGAGACTATAAAAAAGTCTGACACAAAAGTCATTATTGGATATAATCATTCAATCACTCCGTCTGTAGATTATGTTGCGCAATTTATAACTGAATCTATGATAGGTGAACCTGTCTCATTAGATGTTGAATTCAGAGAAGATTGGGGGGGTATTTTTAAGGCACACCCATGGTTGGCAGGACCACACGATTCTTATTTGGGGTTCTCTAACAGGGGCGGCGGCGCTTCTGGCGAACATTCGCACGCGCTTCATCTCGGTTTGTATTTGGCAGAAAAATTAGATTTACCGTCTTCTCCTGAAAATTTTTCTTTCGATAAATATTGTCCGGATGAAAGAGAATATGACAGCGTAGCCGTTTTTAGATCTAATATCAATGGTAAAAGAGTCAATGTGATTCAAGATCTTTTAGTCAAACCACATAGAAAGTGGTTTCGTATTCAGGGAACCGAAGGATCAGTAGAGTGGCATGGTGTAATCGATCTGGGGGGAGGTAAAAAAGGAGATCGTGTCACATTAGACTCCAACGGAGTCGTCCAGACTAAAGATTTTTCTATGGAACGTCCAGATTATTTTGTTCCAGAGATGAGGCATATTGCTGATCTAATTGATGGATCAGTTTCCTTCGAAGATTCCCCTCTAAATATAAGGTTTGGCATTAGTATTATTGATATTTTGTCGAAAAAATGAACCTCAGATGGATTACCTTGTGTCGGTCACCGGTTTTTTGCTAGTGCCTAAAAATGCAGGAAAGGTGAAAGCAGAAAGACGAGAAAAGAAAGAGGAAAGAGAGAAAGTGAAAAGAGAAAATGGAGGATAAATACTATAGAAAGAAGAAAATTGAAAACAGAAAGAATACATCCCCACAACATTCCAACATTCTTGAGAATGTTGGAATGTTGTGGGGGGGGGTTGCAAAAAATTGGTGCGAGAGTAGTGTGAGAATAAATCTAAATATCTATGAGAAACACTATCCAAGTGGCACTCATATCGGGAACCATATTTCTACTGAATTTTTCTTTTGCCCAAGCAGAGCTAAAACAGTCTGATTTGAATTTAAATGGTGTCTCAGACAGTGAAGAAAATGAGGTTATAGTTTCTTCTAGCAAATCTCTTCCAGCTGGAGAATACAATTTTCAAAATCTCATAATCAAGACAGGCGCAGTTTTGACTTTGGAAGGAGATCCAGACTCAAGCGAGAGTTTTAAGGGTGTGAAAATAAATGCGGACAATTTGACCATTGAGACTGGCTCAAGGATTTCTTCAGACAGACAGGGTTATGGAGGTGGAATGGGGCCTGGCACTCCGACACCCGAACAGCATGTTTCTGTAAGTGCCGGGTATGGTGGAGCGGGCTACAGCAATACCGAAGAATCGATATACGGTTCGGCATTAATGCCAACAGACTTGGGTAGCGGTGGCGGAGTGAGTCCTCGCGGAGGAGGTGCAGTCTGGATTACAGCCAACACCCTATCTAACAATGGTAGAATTTCTGCGGACGGCGGTTCTTCTGCTAGTGGTGGAAGTCTTCTTATTCAAGTAGGAGAACTTTCTGGTAATGGGGCTTTTAATGCTCTTGGTGGAAACTCTTGGCTCACTGGGTTTTTCAAAGGGCCTGGAGGGGGTGGTCGTGTGGCGGTTTATTACAACTCTTCTTCGTTTGTCGGCTCGATGAATACAAGCGGAGGGTGCACTATGTTTACGGGTCCGCGTACCTGTGCTGGCACGGGCACCGGCGCTTTTATAGACTTAACGAACAGTACGCTCATTACTCCACAGCTCTGGCGCGTGGAGGTGGAGGACAGCCCTCAGTCTTTTAATAAAATATTTTTGGATAGTGCCTCTTTTGGAATGAAAGAAGGAACGACAATCACTTTCGATGAATTTAGCTCCTCTGAATCGTCTGCTTCATTTTCAAAGGATTCAACAGTAAATATTGGCAAGATTTTTTTGAATGACAGCTCCCTGCAACTTTCCGGTGAAGAAACTCTTTCCATAAGTGAAATTTTTCTCAATGGAGCGAGTACCTTGACTGTGCTTCCTGAAAGAGTCTTAAATTTATCACTGGATAAGTTTTATATCGCAACCAATTCTATCGTTGACGGTTATCTGAAGGGGTATGGAAGAAACTCTGGGCCTGGCGCCCCAGGTGAAATAAGCGGGGCGGGAAGTTATGGCGGAGTGGGTTATGGAAATTTACCTACTTCGGTTTATGGTTCGGCTGAAGAACCAACAGATTTTGGTAGCGGAGGCACAACTCGCTCTCCGGGCGCTGGCGGTAATGGCGGGGGAGCAGTAAGAATTGAAGCAAAAGAATTTCACAATGATGGGCTGGTGATGGTTGATGGGGGAAGTATGGCGAGTGGAGGAAGTATTTTGGTTTATGCAGATACTCTTTCAGGAAATGGAACTTTTTCTGCTCGTGGCGGTGTTCAGTCAACTTTGGATTTTTCTCCAGCGCCCGGTGGAGGGGGTCGCATTGCTATTTACTATTCAACATCAAGTTTTACAGGGAACATGACAGTTGAAAAATCTTGCACTTTTTGGGTCGGCTCTGTTATTTGTGCAGGAGAAGGGACTTTGGTATTTGAGCAACAAAACAAGCGCAGGCCAGTGATTATCATTCCTGGAGTTTTAGGCACGGATATTTGGAAAGGAGATGAAAAGTTGTGGTTGGATTGGCAACGCACGATCTTTTCTAATGACAGTTTTCTGGATCCACTGCAATTCGATACAAGCTTAAGTCCGGTTGATACTAACTTGGTTTTGGGAGAGGTTATACGCGCAGAAGGGACCTTTAACTATACGAGTGAATTAATAAACCAACTTTTAGAACAGGGATATTTATTGGATGAGGACATATTCTTGTTTCCATATGACTGGCGCTACGGAATTAGTGGAGGAAATATAGAAGCTTTAAAACAAAAAATAATAGAGATAAAACAACAAACAGGTAGCAATAAGGTGGATGTCGTTGCTCATAGTACAGGTGGGCTTTTGGTAAAGAAATATGTTGCAGATAATCCAGACAGTCACTATGTTGGTAAAGCTGTATTTGTCGGCGTGCCAAATACCGGTGCTCCAAAGGCAATAAAGGTGCTTTTGCAGGGAGATGGTTTCGACAATCCATTTTTATCAAATTCTCAAATGAAAAAAATTGCAAAAAATTTGCCTGTTGTATATGAGCTTGCTCCGAGCCAGCAATACTATAATTGGAAGGGTAGTTATGCGAGTATTGTTGATAGAACTCTTTTTAGTACTGTGACAAAAGATTTGAACTTTGAGGAAACGAAAAATTTTCTTATTGAAGATCACGATTTGAACCCTCTTGCCGTTGGAAGAGCGGACAATTTGCATACAGCAAATTTTGACAATTTTGATTTGAGAAGCGCTGGTGTCGATTTATACAACATTGTTGGGTGTAGAGCGGGTACCATAGGAAAAGTTATTGAGAGAAGAACAACATTTGGTTCTGGCGAAACGAAGCTTATCTATGACTTGAGGCAGACGCCCGGGGACGGCACTGTCCCTCTGGAAAGTGCCACTAATTTACCCATTGATGCGGGTAATAAATTCTATGCTTTAAAGGCGAGCCACGGAACCATGATGACTCAAAGCGGAATAAGACAGCAGATAGTGAATATTATCTCGGACAGTGAATTTGAAACTCCAGACATTACTCAAGATATTTCAAAATGCAAACTTAATGGCAAGGCCATATCTATATTTAGTCCGCTTGGCATAAAGATTACTGATCAGGACGGAAGTGTTTCGGGCTTAGACGCAGAAGGAAATATTTTTAACGGTATACCAAATGCAGATTTCAATGTTTTTGGAGAAAGTAAATTTGCCTATCTTCCAACAGATGACGGACAAACATACTCAATTTCACTCTGGGGGACGGGAGATGGAACTTTTGACCTTCAGGATGCGGACATTGTTGATAATGAGATTCAAAACACTAGAACATACGCAAATATTCCTGTTTCAACAAACCTCTTGGGTGAATATGACCTGACAGACTCGGAGCTTTCTCTTGATTTGGAGGGAGAAGGGCAAACAGATTTTGTTTTGAAAGGAAAAGCTAACGAGACAGTCAAAATGCCCTATATATTTTCTGGTTTTTTCAGACCGATAAATGATACAAATTTTTTTCCGGAAAAAAGCTCTAGTGTTTTCAAAACAGGAAGTACCGTGCCGGTGAAGTTTCAAATAAGGAAATATGATGGCATGATTGTGCAGTCTGAGAAACCTCCTCAGTGGCTGACACCCAAAATAGGATCGTCTATGCAAGCTGTTGTTGACGAGCCAGCATACAATGTGGAAGCCACTAGCGTTAGTGAATATAGGTGGGATCCGGAATCGCAACAGTATATATACAACTGGAATACAAAGGGTCTAAAAGCGGGGTATTGGTATGAAATTTATGCTAAATTAGATGATGGTAATACTTACTCGGTAAAAATTGGATTGAAATAATTTATGACAAAGAAGCAAAAAATTTGGTTAAAATTGTTTTTAGCAATGTTTTTTGTTCCTGAAATTTTGTTTTCCGTTTTTTCTTCTTCATTGTCGTTTTTGTTTTTTAGGGCAGATCTTCCTTATTTATTGAAAGTTTGGCCTGGAGAAAGATTTTTATTGGATAATAGTTTTTATGTTTTTTCTGCTCTGATTGTCCAGATTATCGGTCTGTTTGGATTGCTTAAATATAACATTAAGTTTAATGCCAGCAGGTTTAAATCAGTTTTTACATTTCTTCTTTTAATCGTAATCTTTCTTGGTTTTCTAGTGATATACGCTGGTGGTGTTATGAGTAGAGGAATCGGTTTTTGAGTTAAATTTTCTTTAAATTTAGGCATAATTGCAGGTACTTCTATTTCTGGTATTAAATACGGAATTTTTGTATAGTTTTCTACACAAATGAACAATTTTTTAAAAGGGACCATATTAGCTGGACTGTTTTTAGTGCCATTGGTGCCGTTTATTATCACGGGCTCTCTGCTATTTCCTTTTATTACAGGCAAGGCTTTTGCTTTTAGAATTATTGTTGAAATTGTCTTTGTTTCTTGGATAGTTCTTGCCTTGCGTGATCCGAACTATAGGCCGAGATTTTCTTGGATACTGGGCGCTCTGGCTATTTTTGTTTCCGTCATTACTCTCGCGGATATATTTGGAGAGAATCCTTTCAAAAGTTTTTGGAGCAATTTTGAAAGAATGGAGGGCCTCATCACGCTCCTACATCTATTTGCATATTTTCTTGTTCTTTCAGGAACTTTACTTAAAGAAGATCTTTGGAAGTGGTTTCTTTGGACAAATGTTGGCGCAAGCGTATTGATGGGCTTTTATGGCCTACTTCAGCTTGGTGGGAAAATTGTTATAAACCAAGGAGGTGTGAGATTGGATGGAACACTCGGCAATGCGGCCTATTTAGCTGTCTATATGATGATGAATATTTTCTTTGTCATATTTCTATATGTCCGCGCACAAGATAGAAAAAAAGCCTTGTCTTGGTTTGTGCCGATACTTTTACTTCAGACGGTAATTCTTTACCAAACAGCAACAAGGGGCGCAATGCTAGGCCTTTTGGGCGGTTTATTGGTCTCAACAGCGCTTTTGGCTTGGAGAGAGAGGGAAAATAAGATTGTTAGAAAAACAGCGATATTGGCCCTTTTTGGAGTCTTGGCGATTATCGGAGGTTTTTATCTGGTCAGAAATACGGATTTTGTGAAGGAGAGCCCAGTCTTGGCGAGATTTAATCTTTCTCCTGCGGAAATCAAAACTCAAGGTAGGTACTATATCTGGCCAATGGCTTGGCAGGGGATAAAAGAGAAGCCGATACTTGGTTGGGGCCAGGAAAACTTCAATTATGTTTTCAATAAATATTACAATCCGAAACTTTATGCCCAGGAACAGTGGTTTGATAGGGCGCACTCTACGCCCTTGGACTGGTTTATAGCCGGAGGATTTTTGGGATTTGCTTCTTATATTTCTATCTTTATATTTGCACTTTGGTATTTGTGGAAACGCGACGAAGATATGAGTTTTGCTGAAAAAAGTGTTTTGACCGGCATTCTCTCTGCTTACTTTTTCCAAAACATTTTCGTATTTGATAACCTGGTGAGCTATATTTTGTTTTTCACAATTATTGCTTACATACATTTTCGTTCTGCCAATAAAGAACCAATGTTTAAAAATGTTTCGCTCGGAGTGCACGGTACCAGCGTGGTTTCCTCGATATTGGTTTTGCTTTTGGTGGGAGTACTCTATTTTGCAAATGTGAAGCCGATTGTGGCCAGCAAAAACCTTTTAAATTCTTTGAGAGTTTTGCAACAGGAAGCGCCGGCTGGCAGAACGGAAGCAATTGAGTTTTTTAAAAAAGCTCTTTCTTATAGATCTCTGGGGACTTCGGAAACTGTAGAGCAGATGGCAAATTCGGCAGGTCTATTTTTTGTTGAAAGTGTGCCAATTGATATCAGGGAGGAATACTATTTACTTACTCGCGAAGCGCTGTTGAAGCAGATTGAAAGAACACCAGATGATGCAAGGGCTTATGTATTTATGGGTATGTTTTTGACCAGAGCAGGTCTTTATGACGAGGCGATAGAATACATAAATAAGGCACACGAGCTTTCTCCAGGGAAGCAAGTAAATTTATTTGAAATTGCCGGTCTTTATTTGGCAAAAGGGGAAGCAGACAAGGCCCTTCCGATTCTCAAAAAAGCAGTTGATCTGGAGCCGTCTTACCATGGGGCAAGACTTCTTTACGCAATAGGTGCACTTTATGCCGGAGAGCTAGAACTTTTGGACGAACTAATTGCAGCACTTCCTCTTGATACGCTCGTGTCTGACAGTCGGTTGATCGAAGCTCTTGTTGAGACAGAGCAGTATGAAAGACTCATTCCAATATTTGTCGCGCGCATAGAAGAAGATCCATCTCAAGGAGACAGATATCTTTCTCTCGCTGCACTTTTGCTCAGAATGGGCGAAAGAGAGAGGTCTATTGAAATTTTGCAAGCGCTAAAAGAAAGATTGCCAGAGTATGGAGATGAAGCCGATTATTATATTGCGGAGATAAGGGCGGGGAGGAATCCGTAAAATAGTAGGCAGTTATTAGTAATCAGTAGACAGTCATAGAGAAGACAAAATAGTAGATAGTAAAAAGTAAACAGGAATCATTGTGCGGGGGGTAGAAAAGAACTGAATACTGACTACCAATTACTAACAACTTGAATGGGGGCTTGCAATTTTGGGCAGAGTATGCTATACTTAAGGGTGTGAGTGCGGTTCGCAAGAAGAACGGCACCAAAACAAAACATATGTAGCGCAGGCCCCGTTCCGGTTTACCGGAACGGGGTTCTGTGTTTTTGGCTAAAAACAAGGTATTTTTGAGACTTTTCAGCCGGCCACTATTTACAAAAAAGGCACAGAGTTTACTATAAATAAGTGTCTCGCCAAGTCGTGGAGGGCGGACGCACTCACATCATTACATATGTTTTGGAGCCAGCCCCGCTCTCCGCGACTTTGCGGGACCAAAAAACGCCTTCGAAAAACTCGAGGCGTTTTTTGTTTTGAAAAATTTTTGTCTAAACTTTTTCAAAAATAAAATTTTATTTTTTTAAAAAACAAATTTTAAAATATTTTTTACAAAATTTTTTGAAAAATTATTTTTGTAAGTTATCCACACATTGCGTGTAAAAAATATTGTATGCGAAGTAAAGTTGTACGATAATTAATTTAGGTCGAGATAATTGCATTTCTCTTTCCACTTTTGAAATGCAAATTATTTTAGAACTTATAAAAACAATCTCACTGTGTCTTAGTGCACAGGCACAAAAAAATGGCAGCAAAAAAGAGAAAAGCAGCAAAGCGAAAAGCTCCTGCTAGAAAAGCAGCAAAGCGAAGAGCTCCTGCTAGAAAAGCAGCAAAGCGAAAAGCTCCTGCAAGACGCCGAAGAGCATAGTCTCTACGCAACAAAACCACCCCGCTCCAAGCGAGGGTGGTTTTGTGTTAGAATAGGCCGATAAACCCAATAAATGGCCATTTTTTCAATAAAAAACCTGTTTGGAGACCAGAATAGCAAAGAGCTGTCTAGACTTCAGCCGATAGTAGAAAAAATCAACTCTTTAGAAGAGGCCTATTCGGTTATGTCTGGAGAAGATCTGGCGAAAAAAACACAAGATTTTAAAGAAAGACTTTCCAAAGGAGAAACCCTTGATGAAATTTTGCCCGAAGCTTTTGCTGTTGTGCGTGAAGCTTCTAAAAGAACTCTAGGGCAAAGACACTTTGATGTTCAGCTTTTGGGTGGCATTGCTCTTCACGAAGGAAAGATTGCAGAAATGAGAACAGGAGAAGGAAAAACTCTTGTCGCCACTTTGCCTACATATCTAAATGCTTTGTCTGGAAATGGTGTGCATGTGGTGACAGTCAACGATTATCTTTCTAAAAGAGATGCTGTTTGGATGGGGCAGATCTACAGTTTCTTGGGTCTTTCTGTTGCGGTTATCGGACACGATGCTTCTTATATATATGATTCTACGCTGACAAAAAGTGAAGAAAAAAAATCAGAAGTTGATCAAGAAAGAGATGAAAAAGGAGGATTCCATGTTTTTCAGGAGTTTTTGCGACCAGTAAATAGGTACGATGCATATAAGGCAGACATTACCTATGGTACAAATAGCGAATTCGGTTTTGATTACTTGAGAGACAATATTGAATATGAAAAATCTCGCTTAAGACAAAGAGAGCTGTCTTTTGCGGTGGTGGACGAAATAGACTCAATTCTTATAGACGAAGCCAGAACACCCCTTATTATTTCGGCACCTTCGGCTGAATCGGAAGGGCTGTATAGAACATTTGCTGAAGTTGCAAACAAGATGAAGCCGGAAGAGGATTATAAGGTGGACGAAAAGCTCAAGGCCATTACTTTGACCGATGAGGGCATAACGCACGCTGAAAAAATTTTAGGCATAGGAAATATTTATACGGAAAAGGGTGTTAAATTTGTGCACCACCTTGAAACTGCTGTAAAAGCCAAAGCTCTTTTTAATAGAGACAAGGAATATGTTGTAAAAGATGGGGAAGTCGTAATAGTGGATGAGTTTACTGGTCGTCTTCAACCCGGCAGGCGCTGGTCCGAAGGGCTTCACCAAGCAATAGAGGCGAAAGAAAGAGTAGAGGTGCAAAAAGAAACCAGAACTTATGCTTCTATTACTTATCAAAATTATTTCCGAATGTATAAGAAGCTTGCTGGTATGACGGGAACGGCAGAAACTTCAGCCGAAGAGTTTTATAAAGTTTACGGTTTGCAAACTCTTGTGGTGCCGACAAATAAACCAAATGCAAGGACTGATCACAACGATCTTATTTTTCAAACGGAGATAGGAAAATTTAAAGCGGTTGCAAAAAAGGTAAAAGAATTAAATCAGAAGGGTCAGCCAGTTCTTATTGGTACAGTTTCAATTGAGAAAAACGAGCTTCTTTCAAAGTTTTTGAATCAAGAGGGTGTCGCGCATGAGACTTTGAATGCAAAAAACCACGAGAGAGAGGGAGAAATTATTGCACAGGCAGGAAGAAGGGGTGCTGTGACAATTGCCACAAACATGGCGGGAAGAGGGGTGGATATAAAGCTTGGAGGGAACCCCCCGACAATAGAAGGTTATGAAGAAATAAAATCACTAGGTGGGCTTTTTGTTTTAGGTACCGAGCGACACGAAGCAAGACGAATAGACAATCAGCTTCGCGGAAGATCAGGAAGGCAGGGAGATCCGGGCGAAACCCAATTTTTCGTTTCTTTGGAAGACTCTTTGATGAGAATTTTTGCATCTGACACCATAAAGAAAATGATGGGTCGTTTTGGAATTGCTGAAGACGAACCAATTCAAAATAGGGTGATAACAAACTCTCTTGAAAAAGCGCAGGAGAGGATCGAAGGTTTTCACTTTGATGCTAGAAAGCATGTTTTGGAATTTGATGATGTTTTAAATTTTCAGAGAAAGGTGGTTTATGAAAGGAGGAGAAAAATTCTTTTGGGAAATGACGAAGAAGTAAAAAATTATATAAATGAAGTCTTTGAGCCGGAAAGTGAAGGGGCGAAAGAAGCTTTAAATAAAAGAATGTTGGAAGTTGGTGAAAATGATTTTCTTAGAACTGCCAGAATCGCCATACTTCAGAGCATAGATATGTTGTGGATTGAACATCTGGAAGCGATGGATTATTTGCGTGGAAGTGTGAATTTGAGGGCTTATGGTCAGAGAGATCCTTTGGTGGAGTATAAGAAAGAAGGACTTAGGATGTTTAAAGAAATGGAATCGGCCGTTGAAGAGCAGATTGTTCGTCTTCTGCCAAATATTGGCGGGGTTATAGCGAGGGAAGAAGAAAAAGGATTGAAGGAAGTCAAAGAGGGAGCAAACTCTATACTCTCACAATCATCTGTGTCAGAAGTTAAAAAATTTAAAGATGTTGGCAGGAATGATCCTTGTCCGTGCGGTGCGATAAATCCCGATACAGGGAAGCCGTATAAATATAAGCAATGCGGTCTTATAAATGCCCCTCACCATAAAGCATAAACACAACATTCTAACATTCTTGAGAATATTGGAATGTCGTGTTGATAGATTATGAAAAAAGTTTTATTTATCCTTTTATTTGTTTCAGTGTTTTTATTGGCACTTTCTTTTTTTCTTGGGGATAAAGACTATTTTTTATCAACCCCCAGGACCCAAGAATTAAAAGAAACCTCACTCATATTTGTTGGCGACATAATGCTCTCTAGACAGATAGGGAAGATAATGGAGAGAGAAAATAATTGGTTTTTGCCGTTTGAACTGGTGGCAGAAGAATTAAAAAGCGCAGACATAGTTTTCGGTAATTTGGAAAGCGTCATATCTGATAAAGGAAGCGACTTGGGCAGGACTTACTCTTTTCGCGCTGATCCTAAAACAATGCAAGGACTTTTATATTCAAATTTTTCTATTGTCTCTGTTGCCAACAATCATTCTTTTGACTGGGGAGACAGCGCTTTTTTGGATTCCATAGAGAGGTTAAAGAAAAATAATATTTTGCCTGTTGGCGGAGGGGTGAGCCGAGAAGATTCTCGTCAGCCGGTATTTATAGAAAAAAACGGAACAAAATTTGCTTTCCTTGCATATAGTGAATTTGCGGAAACTTTTACAGGCAAGTCTTTCACGGCTTCCATAAAAGAAGAATATTTGAAAGAAGATATTCAGAAGGCAAAGACGGCTGGCTCTCATATTGTAATTGTGTCTTTTCACTGGGGAGAAGAATATAAAACATCCTCAAATGATTTTCAAAAACACTTTGGTAGGAAGGCAATAGATTTTGGTGCCGATCTGGTCATCGGACACCATCCTCACTCTGTTCAGGAAATTGAAAATTATAAAAATGGAATAATCGCTTATAGTTTGGGAAACTTTGTATTTGATCAAAATTTTTCTGAAGAGACACGAGAAGGTCTGGTTTTGAAAGTTCTAGTTAGAGACAAAAAAGTTAGTCAAGCAACTTCAATTCCTGTCAGGTTCAATCAAAATTTTCAACCCTATTTCGCTGAAAATCTGTAGTACAATTTACGCTTAATATCATGATAGATTCTGTTGTCGTATTTTTTCAAAACACACTTCTTCCGTTGGGAGCAATTGGAGTTTTTTCCGCGGCATTTTTGGAAGAAGTTATCGCCCCAATCCCATCAACAATTGTATTGGTGGGATCTGGATTTATTCTGGCGTCGGGTGCACTTTCTTTAGATACTCTCTTTTCTCTAGTTTTCAAGGTCGCAATACCTGCTGCTCTTGGAATGGCTCTGGGCTCACTTTTTGTTTTTGGTCTAGCTTATTTTTTTGGTAAGCCGGCTATTGAAAGGTGGGGAAAGTGGTTTGGTTTAACTTGGGAAGATATTGAAAAAAGCAAAGAAAAATTTTCTAAAGGTCCAAAAGATGAGATAACTCTTTTTGTTTTGAGAGCGACCCCAGCGGTGCCGAGCGTCGCAATTTCAGCATTCGCCGGGCTTATCCGTTTTCCACTAAGACCGTACCTTCTCTATTCTTTCTTGGGGAGCATTGTAAGGGCCTTAATTTTGGGGTTTGTGGGGTCTCGTGTGGGGGCCCTGTATTTTCATTATGCAGAAGAGATTTCAGATATTGAGAATTATGTATTGGTTTCTATAGCTATTCTCATCGTCGCCTTTGTGGTCTATAGATTTGTTAAAAATAAAAAGGTTTCTGTGTGATAAAATTAAATTAATATGCAAACAGGAAAGCTTCAGTTGGTTTTTTTTATACTTTTCGTTTTATTAGTGCTTTCAGTAAATGTTGTAATATTTTTGCCATATGCGAGCATTCTTTTTCTTGCTCTCGTCTTTGCAATAATTTTCGATCCTTTATATGAGTGGTTGAGAAGAATCACAAGAAAAGATGCTCTTTCAGCGCTTCTCTCGGTTTTCATAGTTTTTCTTTTTATCGTCGGTCCAGTATTTTTGTTCGGAACGATTCTTTTTCAAGAAGCTTTAGATCTTTACTCAATGATTTCAAATAAAGATTTCGGAGGTTCTGGATATAAAGAACTTGTTTCCACCACCAACACTCTTTTGGCAAATCTCTTCCCTGGAGTTGATATAAAAACTTTGGAACTTGATATGGCTAGTTATTTTGAAAAAGGACTCTCCTGGATAGTCGATCATACATCGGTTTTGTTTACAGGAGCGTTTAAGATTTTTGTAAGTTTGTTTCTTATGCTCCTCACTCTCTTTTACTTTTTCAAAGACGGAAAAAAATTTGTGTCTTCTGTAGTAGAGCTCAGTCCGCTTGATGATGCGTATGATAAAAAAATAGTTTCTAGAATTTTTTCAGCAGTTAACGCTGTGGTAAGAGGGCATATTGTAATTGGAATAATTCAAGGTGTTTTAGCGGGAATAGGATTTGCTATTTTCGGAGTGCCAAGCCCTGTTTTGTTTGGAACCATTGCGGGGCTCGCTTCTTTTGTGCCAACAATCGGTACGAGCTTGGTAATTATTCCAGCAATTCTGTATCTCTTGTTGTTAGGAGGTGTTGGGCAAGCGCTCGGTCTGCTTATCTGGGGAATTTTAGCCGTTGGTATGGTCGACAATCTTTTAGGACCAGTCTTGATTCAAAAAGGATTAAAAATTCACCCACTTCTTATTTTACTTTCGGCTCTAGGAGGTCTTTCGCTGTTTGGTCCTATCGGTTTCCTTGCCGGCCCAGTTTGTCTTAGTATTTTATTTGCTCTTCTTGATATTTTTCCCAAGGTTGTAAAAGCAGATCATTCAGCGAGCTAAATTTTTCGGCTCGTGCTAGAATGGCGAACCTATGAATTCAAATAAGAGAACAATGTTGACCCATAGCGGGCCTTTCCATGCTGATGATGTATTTGCCGTGGCCCTTATAAAACTTGTTTTTGGCGATGATTTAGAGGTCATTAGAAGCCGAGATGAAAGCTTATTATCCAAGGCAGATATAGTTGTTGATGTTGGGGGAGTATATGATCCTAAAATCATGAGGTTCGATCATCACCAGTCTTTGGGGGCGGGAGAGAGGGAAAATGGAATTCCTTATGCTTCATTTGGTCTGGTTTGGAAAAGTTTCGGAAACGATATTTGTGGATCTGAAAAAATCTATAAAAACATTGATAAGAAGTTGGTGTCATACATTGATGCTGTAGATAATGGTCTATCAACCTTTAATATGCTTTTTGAGGATGTTTATCCATATACAATCATAGATTTTTTCTCCTCTTTCAAAAGTCATAATGATTCGGATGAAGATTTGGACAGAACCTTTATAATCCTTGTTGAAGAAGCAAAAAATATCCTAAAAAGAGAGATTGAAAAAGAAAAAATTTCTGAATCACTACGAAACAAAATTTTGGACATATATAATAAAAGTGAGAACAGGCAAATAATTTTTCTTCCAGAGCGTCTTCCGTGGAAAGAAATTTTAGTTTCTTTTAAAGAACCGTTTTTTGTTGTTTATCCTGGAGAAGGGGAGGAAGGCGCTTACAGGGATTGGAGAGCTCAAGCAATTCCATTGAAAGAAAAAAGTTTTGAATTGAGAAAACCTTTTCCAGAAAGTTGGGCTGGGAAGAGAGGTGATGAGCTTGCAAACATATCTGGAATTCCTGATGCAATATTTTGTCACAAAAACAGATTTATTGTTTCGGCTAAAACAAAAGAAGGAGCTCTTGCTTTAGCAGAGAAAGCACTAATTTCTTAATACGATGTTTGTCGATGAATTAAAAATAAAAATATATGCCGGAAAAGGGGGCGATGGAGTAGTTAGGTGGCGACACGAAAAAAGCAAAGAATTTTCCGGTCCGTCTGGTGGCAACGGTGGAAGGGGCGGAGATGTTTATATAGAAGCGGTGAGAGACATCGGACTTCTTTCCAAATATAAAAATAAAAAAGAATTTAGAGCGGAAAACGGAGAAGACGGAATGAAGAATAGTAAAAGTGGAGGAGACGGCAAGGATCTTGTGATAGCACTACCTGTTGGAAGTGTTGTAAAAAATTTAGAAACGGGGAAAGAGTTTTTCTTAGAAAAACCAAATCAAAAGTTTCTGATTTTAAAGGGTGGAAGAGGTGGACTGGGTAATGAGCATTTTAAATCTTCTAAAAATACAAGCCCGAAAGAGTTTACCGTAGGGGTCTCTGGAGAATCGGGAGAGTTTTTTATAGAGCTGGAGCTTATAGTAGATGCAGGAATAATCGGCCTGCCTAATGCTGGAAAATCAAGCCTCTTAAATGCTTTGACCAAAGCTCGAGCAAAAGTGGGTGATTTTCCTTTTACGACCATTGAGCCAAACTTGGGTAGTTTCTTCGGATTTATTTTGGCAGACATACCTGGTCTCATAGAGGGAGCTTCAGAAGGTAAGGGCTTGGGAGATAAGTTTTTAAGGCACATAAAAAGAACAAAAGCTCTGATTCATTGTGTTTCTGCAGAAAATGAAGATATGGAAAATTCATACAAAATCGTAAGAAAGGAACTGGAAAGTTATGACAAAGAGATGCTTTTGAAAAAAGAGATTTTGGTTATTACTAAATCGGATCTAATTTCTAAAGAAAAAATATCTGATTTGAAAAAAGCTTTTAAAAACGATTTGGGAAAAGAGCCGTTTTTTGTTTCTGTACTGGATGATGTGTCGGTAAAAGAGCTGGGAGAAAGCACCTCTGGTCTGCTAGAGAAATAGAATCTATTCTGATAGTATGAAAATCCATGGAAGGCTATAAGATTACAATTGGTTTGGAAATACACGCAGAACTTAAAACGCAGACAAAGATGTTCTGCGATTCAAAAAATGATACGGATGAAAAGCGTCCGAATGTAAATATTTGTCCGGTTTGTATGGGCTATCCTGGGACTCTTCCTGTTATAAATAAAGAGGCGGTAAAACATATTTTGAAAGTGGGTATAGCTCTTGGTGGAGAAATTGCAGATTACACGGAATTTGATAGAAAAAATTATTTCTATCCAGACATACCAAAAGGGTATCAGATAAGTCAGTATAAACACCCATTGGTAAAAGGAGGAGAATTGAACGGAGTTAAAATTACTAGAATTCATCTTGAAGAAGATACTGCCAGATCAAGCCATGACAAAGGCAATTATTCTTTGGTTGATTTCAACCGCGCAGGAATTCCACTAATGGAGCTTGTGACAGAGCCGGTCATTTCGTCTCCAGAGCAAGCGTCAAGTTTTGCAAAAGAGCTCCAATTGCTTCTTCAGACCCTTGGAGTTGCAGAAGCAAATATGGAAAAAGGGGAAATGAGAGTCGAGGCAAATATTTCGGTTAGCAAGACAGAAAAATTTGGCACAAAGGTAGAAGTAAAAAACTTGAATTCTTTCAGGGCTGTTGAAAGAGCAATCGCTTATGAAGTTGATAGGCATATTTCTATATTGGAAGAGGGTGGAAAAATTTCTCAAGAAACTCGTGGTTGGGATGAAACAAAAGAAATCACTTTTTCTCAAAGAGCAAAAGAAGAATCCCATGATTACAGATATTTTCCAGATCCAGATTTACCAAAGCTAGTTATTTCAGAGATTCCAGATCTCAATCCAAATTTGTTAAAGAAAGAAATGCCAGAACTTCCTTGGGAGAAAAGACTAAGACTAATGAGAGATTACGATTTATCAAAAGAAGAAGCCGAAGTTTTTGTTAGGTCAATGAATAGGGGGGCGTATCTTGATGAACTTTCTAAGGTTTTAAAAGATAAATATAAGATTAAAAAAGCTGTGAATATCATCACATCTGATTTGGCTGGTTTGATGAATAAAGATACCAGTGTTTCTTGGGACCATACTCCAATTGAAGATAAAGTGCCAATTTCTAGTATTGCTGGGATTGCAGATTTATATGTGTCTGGAGCGATATCATCAGCGGCAGTTAAGCAAGTTTTGGCAGGTGTTTATTTTGAAGGGGACAAACGAGAACCGTATGAGATCGCTGAAGAAAAAGGGTTATTCCAAAAGAATGATGAAAGTGAGCTAAAAACTGTTGTTGAAAAAATAATTTCAGAAAACCAAGAAGTGGTTGCGCAATACAAAGCTGGTAAAACCACAGCGATACAATTTTTAGTTGGGCAGGGAATGAAGGCCACAAGAGGATCTGCTAATCCAGAGATTTTAAAATTTATACTTGAAAAAATGATTAAATAAAAAAACCGTCTGCTTTGAGCAGACGGTTTTTTAGGTCAAAATGTTTTTTACCACTTTCCAGAAACTGCTCCACGAGTCATGTTTAGAACCTTGAGTATATTAGCACCTGGGTCACCTCCACCAAATGCCGTCCCTTTAAGGGAACTTGTTGAAGTGAGGGTAAAATTGTTTGCGTTGGCGTCTACAAAACCACCGTTTGCTCGTGTTTTATATAAATTACCAACTAAAGTATTAGCGATAGAGTCTGGGTTTGCTACAAATGCGTTTCCACGCACAGTCCAATTTGTTGTATGGTGATTAAGTGATGGGGTGCCCCACGGAACACCACTTCCTATAATTGTGTAGCCCGAAATTCCTGGTACAAATATGTTGTTTTCTATAGTGAGCTTGTTTACAACAACACCACCCCCATCAAGTATAATTGCACCGGGATAACCGTTTGGATAGTTGCTCCAAATAGTGTTATGGCGAATAGTGATATCTTCTTGTGTTGCGGCACCTTGAGTAATCTGAATGCTACGACGTCCTACATTTTCAAATAAATTCTGCTCGAATAGAACTCTTCTTTGACCAATTCCTCCACCTCCACTATACATATCAAGTCCGTGTATACCCGCTCCATTGTCTGTGTTGCGTAAAATATTATTACGAATGGTGTGATCTTGACTGACACACCAAGGGCATCCACCATCTTGGTTAGAACTTTTCATGACAAAACCAAATCCTTCTTGTCCATCAGCCCAAGAGTTTTCAAGCACATTTCCTTCAAAGAGCATTCGCTGGATATTTTTTGTTTCAAACAAATTTTTGTTCACCCAATTTATACCTGCATACGACGAATGCGTTTCTTTCCATGTAAGTGGTTTGTATATGTAGTTATTGCGTATCTCAACATCGCTTGGGATGAGACCATTAATGCTTGGGTCTGCACCTCCAAATAGAATGTTTTCGCCTGATCCTTCGAGGTGATTATTCACTATTTTGAATGGACCAGGTCCATTTATTCCACGTATGGCTTGAGAATCTTGCCCAGCAGCATGAATATCAGAAATGTAAGAGTCTATTGCGGCGATGTGCATGCCGTCAAATGATATGCCATATTTTACATGTGTGGTAGGCTGTCCGTGAATGTAGTTACGATCAAATATAATATGGTGCGGTAGGTGGCTCAATTGAGTATCTCGTCCCAACTGTCCAATACTTATCAATCCATAGTTGAAGTTACCAGTTCCACCTCCTGGTAGGACTGGTCCGTATGGGCTACTATGGCCATCATCAGTAATTTCAATCCCAATAAATCGATAGTAGTTTGCTCCTTGCGCAGCATCTATTGCAGGTGACACATTGCTGGTTACAATTTTGGGCATATATTGTGAGTGAGCTGGTTTTACTCTTTCCCCCTGTGGCGGTAAATTATTTTCTTGGCTTGTTTTGATTACTATCCATTTGTTATTTGGGTTACTTTTTGCTGGCAATGTAAAATTCCCTGTAAATGTTGCTCCAGCTTGCAGAACTATAGTGTCTCCTGGTTGAGCATTATTAATGGCTGCTTGAAGATTTCCACCATTATTAACACTGATAGTATTTCCTGTCTGCACTGGCATCGTCGTATCAACATACATCCTGGGAAGTTCTGGAGGAACGAATCCAGCTGATGGAGTATTTGCCTTCACCATATAATCTTCCACGCTCCAACCATCAATTCCAGAAGTATAATC
>CAZDXF010000003.1:0-7215 GCA_964509605.1 uncultured Candidatus Saccharibacteria bacterium | reverse complement strand
ACTGGCCAGAAGTTATTGAGGTTGGTGAAGCGGTGAGGGAGAGGGTGGGGGATGGAGTTGGGGCTGGGGTTGCTGTTGAGTCTTTAACTATATAATTTCCCACAACCCAGCCGTCTGGCACATTTACGAAATCAACTTGCCACCAAGTAAGATCACGCGACCTAATTGGCCCTGAGACTAGTTTACCCCTAGTGCCGGTTAGTTGAGAACCCACCCTTCTTCCTGATGGCGATGTTCTGACATTTAATTTTTCTGTGGTTATAACTGTATCGCCGACCGAAAGGGGATAAGCAGGTAAGATTGATGCTTGGATTATGATGCTCACTGTGGCATTGGATGTGATTGAAAGGTCTTCTTTGGCACATGTGAGTGTGTAAGTAGTATTTGTTGTTGGAGTTACTGTCTGTGAACCTGAAGTTGCCTTACTTCCGCTCCATCCACCGCTTGCAGTACAAGATGTTGTGTTTGTTGAAGACCAAGTAAGTGTGGAAGACTGGCCAGAAGTTATTGAGGTTGGTGAAGCGGTGAGGGAGAGGGTGGGGGATGGAGTTGGTTCCTCCGTAGTCGGGGTAGGTTCTGTGGTATTAGTATCTGAGGATGTTTCATTTGTAGAGACGGTTTCTTTTGATGAATCAATTTTTCCATTATAAAATAAGTTGAACACTTCTTCTGCTGAGAGTGCTCTGTTGAAAAGATAAACCTCATCTATTAACCCGCTGAACGGCAAGCCCCCAAGTGAGGTTGCTCCAATACGGACATCAACCTCGGTGTTAACCATTGTGCCACTTTGGTTTGTGATTGGTGAAGCAAGAGCACCATCGATGTATACCCTCATGGTCGATCCATCCCACACTCCAACAACATGTTTCCATTGATTGATTGGGATTAGAGAACCTGTGGTTGTTAGCGTAACCTCTCCACTATTTGTTTTTATGGAAAATCTTATGTTACCACCTTCTTGAAAACGAAACTGATACGGAGATATTCCTTCTTGAATTTTAGTTAAAATATGTCCAGTTTTTATGGAGTTTGTTTTTATCCAGGCAGCAATGGTGATGGCAGATTGTGGGGTGAGGGAACTATTAGAACCGAGACTTACATAATCATCAACCCCATCGAAAGAAAGGGCATTGCCAATTTTACCGACTGTCCAAGTTGCGCCACTGACTGCGCCGGTGTTACTTCCATAACTATCTGAGGCTATTGAACCAGAGCTCTCATCAAATTTCCACCAACTGTTTCTTGGTGTGTCTATCGATGACACTTGAGCTAGATTTTGAGAACCTTTTGGAATATCGGAGTAATAACTGATTACGAAAAGAACGAAAGAAAGAGCAAAGGCTCCGAATACCATTTTTTTAATCATTTATATTTTTTTAAATTAATAATTATCTTCTTAATTATAGCCTTTTAAGATCTTGTTTGTTTTAAAAATGGGAATAACTAAAAAATAAAAATCTTGACAAATTAATGCCAAGATTTTTATTTTTCAGTCATTTATCTTGTTTTTTTGGATTTCATAATTATTCCCCCAAATGCCTAACAGAAAGCTTTCTCATTCTATTTCGAGCATTGCTTTGTGATTTGCCACCTTTCTCTATATCTTCAATTACCTTCATTAAATCCTCCACCTTATAGACTCTGTAGTTGTTCATAGGGTGTCTTTGGGCAGGAAATTTACCATTTTTATCCCAATTTCTAAGAGTAAGAGGGGAAACTCCTAAAATATACGATGCCTCTTTTATAGTTATATATCTCTTTTCCATATTGATTTTAGCTAATTATATACATTACTAAACATTCATATTCTATGATAATTCAATATAAAATTTTTATCAATGATTATACCTGTTTATAACTGATTTCAGTTTTACATTAAAAGACATTTTTTATAAAAAAGACAGTATTTATTTTTATTAAAATTTTTTCTTAAAACAAGACAAATTAATTTTCAATTCTATCTTTTAGGCACTTAATATCGTCTTTTTGTATCTTAAAAAGATCTTTTTAGTAATTTTTAAATAAAAGTTCAAAAAGATGCTAAAAACAAAGACATTTTGAGAAAACTTTTTTTATTTTTTCTATTTTTTGGTGATTTTTTCAAAAATTTAAAAAATAATTTTTTAAATTTATTTTTTTGTCTTTTATCCCCAGAAATTGAGTAAAAAGACATAAGTTTCAAACTATAATTTAGTGTAATGAAAGGAGATCTATTTTTAGATGGGAAAATGTTCATCTCGTCTGAACGAGCTGCAAAATTTGGTGGCTATACAAAAGATTATGTTGGTCAACTTTGCCGAGGTGGCAAACTTGAAGCTCGAATGGTTGGAAGGAGCTGGTACGTCAGTATTGATTCTCTCGTTGAGCATAAAAAATTAAACCCAGAAGGAAAGTTTGGGAGAAGAAACAAGACGACTGATAAAGAAAAAAACCAAACAACTTATAAGGCGGAAACCGACAAAGCTCTCACCGACCTCGCTTTTGGCACAAGTCCGGTTCTTTTTGAAACCCCTAAATTTGTAAATAAAAAAAATGAAATTTCTGAGCCAGTTAGAAGAGATCCAGAATTTGTTTTAGAAAAAATATCACAACCGGCGGTTTCCTACCCAGATTTTAGAGAAACTAAAAAGTTAACTGAGGTAGCGATTAAAGATTCTCTTGGAAATACAAAAAAGACAAAAGATAAAAGGCAGATATTTATTTTCAACCCGCACTTTGTAAAAGGGATGGCCTTATCTCTAGCTCTTTTCATTTCTGTCCTTGGTGGAATTTTTTCTATAAAAGCCAATCCTCAAAGTGAGTTTGTTTATGAAAAAAGAATTGAGACTGCTTTTGAGGTTTTTGAAAGTGTAGATACAACCCTTGGTCTGGTCCAGAAAAACATTTCTCAAACAGCATCGGTCTTTGCGGTAAAAGAATCTTTTGAAAACACAGCACTGTCTTTTTATCGCACAATGAGAGATTTCATTAGAGGTTCTAGATTGAGAATTCTGGTTTGGATATATGGAGATTTTTATGGTTCAAAATCACTAACTTATGAAAACAAAAATTACAGTAAAAATTTGGACGGAATGATCGTGGTTCCAAAAAACGAAAAAGAGGATTCGGAAAAAACCATTGAAAGAATAAAAAAATCTTTTTCTGATGAGGTTTCTGTAATTCCCGATGAAAGCGGAACAAGTGGAGTTATAACACCAGTATTTAAAAGAATTTCTGATGACGAATATCTTTATGTATTAGTACCAGTTAGCGACTAATCGTTTTTATGCGCGAGTTTCGGAAAATTTCCGAAGTTCCCGCATGAACGCGATTGGCAAAAGGTCGAGAAATTATAAGAAAAACAAAAGTAAAAATAAAATGAAATCTTTGAAGACAGGAATAAGCACATTTGCTCTAATTGGAGGATTATTTTTCTTCCCTTTATTGTCCTCTGCTTTTCAAGTTCAAAACTTGGGCGATATTCCTGTTTCAAACGATTTCACAGTCGGCCCCGCAAAATTAGAGTCCTTTGTTGAGCCAGGAGAAGAAAGAGTTTTGAGCCTCTCTATTGCCAATAGGACTGGCAGAAGTCATAGATTTTCAATTTCAATTGAAGATTTTACTTCTTCATCTGAAGAAGGTAGGAGTGTAGAGCTACTTGGAGAGAGCGTTGGAGAAAGAAGCTTGAAATCTTTTGTTTATATAGCAGATAAAGATTTCACTCTTTCTCACGGACAGAGAGCTTTGGTTCCGGTGGTGGTTTCCATACCAGCAGGAACTGATCCTGGTGGAAGATATGCCGGAGTTGTAGTAAGTATGTTTCCAACAGATTCAGATTTGCCTGTTGGTGGAGTGAGTGCTCAGACTCAAACAATTGCTCAAATAGCATCTTTGTTGTTTATAACTGTCTCCGGAGAGAATGTTTATGAGGGAAAACTAGAATCTTTTCAAACAAAAAATAATCAATTGTTCTTTGCAAATTCACAAATTCCTTTTCGTTTGGTTTTCTCAAACGAAGGGACAGCCCATCTTAATCCTTATGGAATTATCGTGATTAAAAATATGTTTGGAAAAGAAGTTGGTGTGATTGAAGTTGATCCATGGTTTGTTCTTCCGGAATCTATGCGGACAAGAGATCTATCGCTTGATGGAAAAAATTTTTTTGGGAAATACACAGCCGTTGCTCAAATCAACAGAGGGTATGGTGATGTTGTAGATGAAATGCAAACAAGCTTTTTTGTCTTACCAATCCAAAAAATTCTTATTCTAATTGGACTTTTGTTTGGAGTTGTCTTTTTGACAAAGAAATCTTTAGCAAAAAAGAAAGAGTTATGATTCAAAAAATTTTACCGACATTTCTTTTGATCGTCTTTTTCTTTTCGCTTTCAAATTCTGGAACCTTGATTGCTCAAGTAATGAATAGCAACAACTATTCTATACAAAGCGACTCGGTAAATTTCGGAGGAGGATTGAGTTCATCAAACAATTACACCTTGGAAAGTACCGTCGGAGAAGTTGCAACAGGCCCTTCAAGTAGCGCTTCTTATAACTTGAAGGCGGGCTATCAGCAAATGCACGAAGTTTATCTGGCGATGACATCTCCCGCTGATGTAAATCTGAGTCCATCTATGAACGGACTAATTGCGAATGCTTCTACCGGATCTACTGCTGTAACAATAACCACAGACAATCCGGCCGGATATGAGCTCTATATAAAAGCAAGCTCTTCTCCAGCTCTTGTTTCGGGGGCAAATTCTTTTCCAGATTACACACCCGCAGGTGCAAATCCAGATTTTGCTTTTGCAGTTTCTTCGGGGACTTCAGCGTTTGGTTTTACTCCAGAAGGAGATGATGTTGTAGAGGAGTATCTAGACAATGGAGCATCTTGCAATACTGGAGCGACTAATACTCCAGACAGATGTTGGAGAGGCCTCTCAACTTCAAACGAGCTTATTGCTGGAAGATCTTCCGGCAATCATCCATCTGGAACATCTCTTACGGTTAAGTTTCGAGCGGAAAATGGAACTTCTAATGTTCAGCCGGCCGGAACTTATCAAGCGACAACCACTCTTACCTTGATAGCTCTATAAAAGATGTATGAATGCTGGAATAAAAAAATTTTCTTCTCTTACTCTTATTCTGGCGTTTCTGGTTTCTAGTTCTTTCACAAATGTGCTTGCTCTTGAAGAGCAAGTTCAAATAAATCTAACAGTTGTATCAAACGATACGAATGCCCCCACTACTCCCACTGATTTATCTGCAACGGCTGTTTCTACTTCGCAAATAAATCTTTCTTGGACAGCTTCTACTGATGACACCGCAGTCACTGCTTACAGAGTTTTTAGAGATTCTGTCTTTGTCGCGACTTCTACGGCAACCACTTATTCAGACACAGGACTTTCTCCTTCTACTACTTACACCTACACAGTTTCGGCAGTTGATGCTTCATTTAATGAATCAGCTCAATCAGCTTCTGCTCAAGCCACAACACTTTCTGTCTCTACTGGTGGCGGAGGAGGAACAACCTCAGGTTCAAGTTTGAGAATCACCAATGTCTTGATTTCTGCTTTGCAAAATGACGCGGTTATAACTTGGCAGACAACCAGATATGCAATATCAAATATTTTTTGGGGAGAAACTCAGCAGTATGAATTGGGTCAAAGTGCAGGTGCGTTTTATCTAACATCTCACCAAATTGTAATTCCTAATTTGCAATCTGGAACACAGTATTTTTTTAGGATTACAGCAAGAGATTCTGATGGCAGAGAAGTGCAGTTTGAAGGAAGTTTCGTCTCAACCGGAATTGCAGAGGGAATAGAAAACCCTAGAAATTTTAGGGCAATAGCTGGAGACTCAGAGATTTTTCTAAGTTGGAATAATCCGATTAGTTCCGATTTTGAAGAAGTCAGAATACTTCGCTCCGAAAGATTTTTCCCATTTGATCCTTATGACGGAGAAGTCATTTACGAAGGCAGGGGGCAATCTTTTGTGGACACTCAAGTAGAGGTTGGAAAGAGATATTACTACGCAATTTTTGCAAAAAATTCAGATGGACAATATTCATCAGGTGCAGTAGATGATGCAAGGATTGTGCCAGCAGGAGAAATTGTTGAACCACCAAAAGATATATTTGATGAATTACCAAAAGCGCCGTTTGTCCACCCAGTCATACAAGCTCTTTCCATTCTTGATTTTGATTTCATTCAAGAGGGGAAAAAACAAAGTGTCTTTCAGGAGAAAACAATTGTAATTGATGGAACAAAAAACTTAACGGTATCTCTGGACTATGACAAAGTACCAGAAGTTTTGAAAGCCATTCTCATTACTCTTACAGACCCAGAAGATTCTCAAAAAGTTTTTACATTCATCTTAAGGGTCAGTGAAGACAAAACTAGATACATTGCCACAATTGGCCCTCTGGGAAAATCTGGAAATTATGGAGTAAGTATCTCAATTGTTGATTTCAAGAATCAGGGTTTGAAAAAAATTGAAGGAGATTTATTGGCAACGACCGGCTCTCTGCCGTTTGATCAAAGAGAAGGTTTTGTTTACTGGCTACTTCAAGAGATGAGAAGAAACTTTCTTTGGATAATTCTCTTGGTCATTGTTTACATTTTATGGCGCCAATGGAGAAGGAGAGAAATGGAAAAAAGAAAAGCTTTGCGAAAAATGAAAGGAGATAGAGAAAAAACAGAATAATCATGAGAAAAACGCTTGAAAAAATAATAGCGTTGTTCCTCATATTCCTTATGGTGTTTACTGCACCAGGCTTTTTCTCTGCATTCTTTGAATTTCCAGTTTTGGGAACAAAAACTGCAGAAGCCGCATTTAATGCTCAGATAAACTATCAAGGAAAGCTGACAGATTCTTCAAATGTAGCGGTTGCAGATGGAAATTACCATATGACATTTAGTCTATATACAGTTTCTACAGGAGGAGTGGCTATTTGGACCGAAGATAGAAGCACGGCACCCGGAGACAGGGTCACTGTTACAAATGGATTGTTTAGTGTAATGCTTGGAAGCTCAACACCTTTGACTGGAGTTGATTTCAATCAAACCCTTTATCTTGGTATTGAAGTCGGAGGATCTGCCGGAGCTCCTTCTTGGGACGGAGAAATGTCTCCGAGAAAAATTCTTGGAACTGTTCCTTCCGCATTTGTTGCTAGAAATGTTGAGGGCGGAACAATAGAAAATACAACTATAGGCGCCGTTACTCCTTCAACCGCAGTCTTCA